>NZ_JBANAZ010000010.1:0-173956 GCF_059803455.1 Bradyrhizobium sp. UFLA05-108
GCATCTATGGCTAGAGAAAAAGAACAAGGCAGACGGGTCACTTCAAATCGCGCCCTGAGCTTGCAGCGGGTTAATATACATGCCGTATATCCGTTCCGTTCCATCAGCCCAACAATTCCGGCTGTCGGGTTCGGACTGAGTAACGACGTCTATACGGCCAACTTTGGCGCAACGGCATTTGTGGGAAGTGTGCCGACGGGCTTTAGCTCCGGGTGGCAAGTCTAAATGCCTATGCCGACGATGATCCGGATGCCGCAAAAAAGGCCGCAGGACCCAGCCCAATCCTGCGGCCTGCCGGGCAAAATTGAGTGTTTGCTCAATGATCACTGCCAGCCCCGGCTGACAGCGATCATTCCAAAATCTGGCTGTGACGTTGAGAGGAAACCATGTTCCGGGACGGAACACATGGGAGTGTGCGGCGACGCTACATTGAGGGCACGCTGGTGGGAATATAGATGGCGCTCTGGATTGACGGGAGTGCCAGCCTCACCTGTCCGACTATTAAGGGCATCGGAGAATAGTTTGGAGCAAGGCGCTTACTTCTGGAGCAGCATCATCTTTCACTATTCCATCAAAGCCCGGCCTAAACAGCGCGATCAAAATAAGCGCGCGGTCCTTCTCCTCCACAGACTGACTCTTTGTGAGTGCTAAAACCGTCATGATCATTGTCCGCCGTTCTTCCAAAACGCAATTGTCTGTGGATTTGAAGAGTGCTGCATAGGGAATTGCCTGACCCTCCGTTGGAAGGTGAGACGCGGCTCTTTCGAAGAGAAACCAAAGGAGAATTACTGCCATTACCGAGAAGACGACTAAAGCGGACAGTGCGTAGCAATAGCTTTTCGGTGTTGTGATGCGCGCTGCTGCCAGTATCTCACGGGACCGCGCAGCTGCATCTGGGTCTCATATGCGGCCTTTATTCCCTCAAGATCAGATTCAATTTGTCAAAGGAGGCTTGCTTCACCTGTGCCTCGTGCGCAGCGGCCCGCTGAAGAGCATCCTGTTGCGCCTGCGCTTGCTCGGTTATAGCACTCAAGGTTTGACGGGAGCTGGTTTGAGCCTCCGACAGCACGTTGTGCAAAGCGCCGGAATCCCGCACAAAGCCCGCCGTAATCTGATTTGCCGATGCTTTCAAACGGCCCAGGATCTCCGGATCGACGTTTGCGAGGATCCGGAACCTCGCCATCCATCCAAGAAGAGAACCGACGGCAGGCGAAGTTTAGGTGCACTCTTCGCACAGCCGTTATTCCGAACAATGCTGTGGCAGTAGCCGACCAGCCGCCGAAATTGCGTCTTTGCAACTAGCGCGAGATAGCCTGCGCGTGAATAGTGTAAAAACGGCGGCCTTTGGTGGTAAGAAAGTTCGAATTTCTTACGGTCGATGCGCTCAACACACGCAGGCGTCATGTTTGGATTTTGATGGCAGAATGCACCCGACCACGGTCATTCTAGTCACCTCGGCGATTTCCTGAAAGCTGTCGATCGGCTGAGCGGCGGCCCTTGCCAACTTCCCGATCGTTCCCATACGTGACGGCACGCTGATGGAGTCGATCGCCGGACGTTATGGCGGCGCCTGATACAGGCCCCCCTGTTCCGATCGTGGGGCGCTCGGTGGTTCGCTCATGATCTAAGCCCGGTAGGGAGCCAGGTTTGGAAACGTGGGCGACAAGTAGAACCAATGCACAATTACGATAAGATGTTTCACCTCTTCCGGTTTTCGAGGCCGAATGTCTGAAGTCGATTGGTTAAGCCATCTTCTGCAAATCATCACCGTAACCGGTCAGCTCGAGGTCCGCTGCGCCTACGGTGCTCCGTGGCGCGTTGCCTGGACCCAGGCCGCCGCAAACGAAATTCCCTACCACGTCATCGTCAAGGGCCGCGCCATTATCGAGGATCCGGAGACGCGAACAGCACAAGAACTGGTAAGCGGAGATATCGTGCTGCTGCCTCACGGTGCGGCGCATGTGCTGCACGACGGTAGTGGGCAAACACCTATCCGTACTCAGGAGCACCGGGGTTCTGCCGGATGGGTGCTGAGCGAGAACGACGGCGAGGGCGAGCGACTAGATCTAATGTGTGGGCGATTTTTCATCAAGCCACCCCATGATCGGCTGATCCGCAACTACATGCCCGCGAATCTGGTGACGCGGGCTATGAACGGTCATGGAGAAGACGGAAGCGGCTCCGCCTCCAACCAACTGGCGAGCCTTGTGAGTCTAATGCGAATGGAGTCCTCCGGCGGCAGAGCGGGAGGACGTGCCATTCTCAACGCACTTTCTTCGGCCCTGTTCACCCTTGTATTGCGCGCGGCAAGCGAAGAGGACAGCGCACCCGAAGGCTTGTTGGCTCTGGCCGGCCATCCGCGGCTGGCTCCAGCAATTGCGGCGATGTTCGCCGATCCAACGCGGCCCTGGAAACTGCCTGATCTGGCGGACTTATGCGGCATGTCACGCGCCACGTTCATGCGGCACTTTCAAGACAGGTTAGGGTGTTCCGCCCTTGACCTGTTGACCGATCTCCGGATGAGCCTGGCCGCGAACGAACTTAAGAAGCAGGCGATCAGCACTGAGGCTGTGGCCGAGGCGGTTGGGTATCAATCCGTTTCGGCATTCCGGCGTGTGTTTGCCGAGAGGATGCGGATGACGCCGGGGGAATGGCGCCGACTCGCACACAAGGGCGAGTAGATGCGCGGCCTACGCCTCATCTATGTCAACTTGATCCTTTCGAGCATCATATTGAGCTAATACAGTCTCGAATGTTGCGTTGATTGCCGTAACTTGGGCTTCGTCATCACTTGATGAGGGAGCCACCCAATGAACTGCATCAGCACCGCCGCCGCAGCACCCCAGCCGTCCGGCTTGCCCACGCGGACGACGCCCACGAACGCCGTCATCGAAACCATCCTGAGCCGTAGTGCTGCCAAGTACTACGACCCCAGCGCCACCCTGAGCGACGATCAGATCCGCGACCTGGTGCGGATCGGCACTTCCGCGCCGACATCCTTCCATCTGCAGAACTGGCGCTTCATCGCCGTGCGCACGGCTGAGGCCAAGGCTCGGTTGCGTCCGATCGCCTGGAATCAGCCCGCGATCACCGACGCCGCCGTTACCTTCATCATCATCGGCCAGCTGGCCGATGCCAGTACCGTCCCTGAGCGCCTGGCGCCGGTGGTGGAAGCCGGCATCATGCCGGCGCACTTGGTGTCGGAATGGGAAATCCCCGCTCGCGGTCTGTATGACGATCAGCCCCAGCGGCAGCGCGACGAGGCTGTGCGCTCCGCGACCTTCGGCTCCGCGGCGATCATCTATGCCGCTCGCTCGCTGGGTCTGGGTTCGACGCCGATGATCGGTTTCGACGCAGAGGCCGTGCACCGCGAGTTCGGCCTCGGCGAAGACGAAGTCCCGGTCATGCTGTTGACAGTAGGACCGGAGCGAGTTGGCAACTGGCCGCAGAAGCCGCGCATGCCGGTGGCCGATGTCTTGGACTTCGCATAGTTCTCGAGCAACTCAATCACTTATGGAGACTATGATGCCAAGAACTGCTGCCTTGAAGCCGGAACAGGTGCCGGCCGAGTCGAAACCGACTCTCGATACGTTCACGAAGAACATCGGGTTCACTCCCAACATGATGGCCGCCTTCGCGCAGAGCCCGATAGCGTTCAACGCGTGGGCCACCCTGCTCGGCTCCCTGAGCAAAGCGCTCGACGTGAAGACACGCGACAGCATCGGCCTCGCGGTTTCCGAAGTGAACGGTTGCAACTATTGCCTGACGGTGCACAGCTTCACAGCCGAGCACATGGCCAAGTTGCCGGCAGATGAGATCATTCTCGCCCGGAAGGGCCATGCCAGCGATCCGAAGCGGGACGCCGCCGTGCAGTTCGCGCGTAAAGTCATCGACACCCGCGGCAAGGTCGGCGATGCCGATGTGAAAGCCGTCCGCGATGCCGGCTACACGGATGCGAATGTTATTGAGATCGTCGCGCTAGTCGCCATGTACTCGCTGACGAATTTTTTCAACAACGTATTCGATCCCGTGAAGGACTTTCCCGCCGTGACGCCGGCCGGCTCGATCTGAGCCTTTTCCCGTCGCAACTTCTCGAAGCCATTGGGATCGATCACATGCACATTCTCCATATTGATAGCAGTCCGCGTCGAGAATCGCATAGCCGCGAGCTTTCGGCCGCGATCGTCGAAAAGCTTCTTGAGGTTGCGCCCGAGGCGAGCATTACCCGGCGTGATTTAGGGCTCGAATCCTTGCCCCATACCGTGGCTGACTATGCCGCCGCGTTGGCGTCGCCCGCCACGTTAGCCGCCCCGCCGAAGGGTTCTCTGGATGTTTCCGAAGCGCTTATCCGGGAAGTTGAAGCGGCCGATGTTGTTGTCATCGGAACGCCTATGCACAACTTCACCATTCCCTCGGTTCTCAAAGCGTGGATCGATCAAATCTTGCGCGTCGGTCGCACGATGATGTCGACGCCCACCGGAAAGGTGGGAATGCTCCAGGATCGTCCGGTGTTCATCGGCGTCGCCTCTGGTGGCGTCTTCACTGGAGACCGAGCCAACCAGCCGGACTTCCTCACGCCTTATCTGTCGCTAACACTTAGATCCATTGGGCTGAAGACCCAGCAATTTATCCCCCTAGAGGCCACCGCGTTCCTCGACCGAGAGCAAGCTCCATTGGCGAGGGAGAAAGCGCGCGCCGCTCTCGATCTGACTGTCATGGGAGAGCTTCGAGGCGCGGATGGTTGCCCTGCAGTGCTCTCAGGCACCGGTAGACCGTATCGCGAGGCACACACACACCTTGCTGTGGAGAGCGTCGGACCGAGAGCTCCCTAAGGGCACGCCGCAAGCGCTTGCCACATCCGCATCACCTCCGGCCTCCGCCGGACTATGAACTCGAGGTCTTTCGATGATTTTACCTATAGGAGCGAGAGTAGCAGCCGCCGATGGCGTGACGTTTCCCAAAATCGGCGACAGGATCACCAACAAATCAGCACCGCCCGATGACGGCGCCGTTCGCGAGTGGATCGGACCAGAGGCGTTCGGGTATTTGACCGAGCTGCGGAACTGGATCGTCGAATTCTACCCTGGAGTTTTCGAGCCGGACTGGCTTTACGGTGGCCGAAACCGCGGTTGGTCCTTGCGCTACAAGAAGACCAGGGCGTTCTGCACCTTGGTGCCGGAATACCGACTGTTTTGGGCCGTGGTGGTCATGGGTGGAGCTGAGCGAGAAAAGTTTGAGGAGAGGCGTTATGTCTGGCGTCCGCACTTGGTCAAGCTCTATGACGAAGCCAAAACATACATCGACGGAAAATGGCTGACAGTTGCCATCTCATCGGCGGATGATCTGCACGATGTGACGGAGCTTCTCGTTATGAAGCGCCCGCCACCGTCGCGCGACTAAAGTTCACAAATATGAGTACCCGTGCGCTTTTGTCGTTCTCGTACGTCCACCACGAGCCTCCCTCGGGGTTCGCTGCGCGACTTCTTTTAACGTGGAGCGACCGTCGCGAACCTGGTTAGGGTGCCCCAGAAATGAAGCGGATGACGCATAGCACGGTCCGGACGATGTTCCCGAGTCGTTCCGACCTCGACATCCAGACACAAACGCATCGTCGCCGCGTGCGCTTGAAGTTCACTTCGCTCTTTGACCGGTGGTCGACGCTCGACGCCGCACCAGCCTGCATCTATGGCGTCGGGCGTGTGGAATGGAAACAATAACGACCGGGAATTTCTTATGCTTAGGGTATCGGTATAGCCTTTCTGTGCCTCTAACCGGGGTTGACCCGTCGCGGTTCTACTGAGTGCTAGCCAGCATAGGGCGGCGTGATCGTCGTCTTAGTCGGCTGCAGTCTCCGCGTCGCAAGGACCCGCTCGAGCAACCAAGCGCGTAGGAGTCGCCGATGTCGTTCCGTTTCATCAGTAAGTCTATCCA
Source organism: Bradyrhizobium sp. UFLA05-108 (assembly GCF_059803455.1). Taxonomy (NCBI): domain Bacteria; kingdom Pseudomonadati; phylum Pseudomonadota; class Alphaproteobacteria; order Hyphomicrobiales; family Nitrobacteraceae; genus Bradyrhizobium; species Bradyrhizobium sp. UFLA05-108. The sequence goes on from NZ_JBANAZ010000010.1 coordinate 5,932, forward strand.
CGCCTACCTAATCGATTATCCAATCGCGATCGTCTTGATCGCAGCGCCGTTCTGGCTGAAGCTCGGTCAGAGCGGGCCCGTCGCAATGTGGCTGTCGGTTGTTGTCGGTGTCGCCGCGCTGCTCTTGGCCGCCCTGACCGACCATCCCACCGGGCTCGTCCGCATCATTCCTTACTGGCTGCACCTTTGGGTCGATCGCGCCGTCGGCGTGGTGTTCATCATCGCCCCGTTCGCCTTCAAATTTTTTGAGCTCGACGCCTGGTATTACTGGATCCTCGCTGCCGCTGTTCTGCTAGCGACGTCAGTCTTTAACGCGCCTGAGCAGCCAATCGCGCGTGTGAGGTTGAACAGTCGCGTAGCCGGCTAAAGGCGGCGCCAGCGTCGAGAGGGCTGCTTGAGGCTGAATTGATGGGCGAGGAGTGTGCCGCGAATGGAGTTCTCGTTCCCGACGATGAACTGAACCACTTTGAGCTCCCGCTTGGTGCCGGCGGACTGACTGATGGCAAGTGAATGGCACCAACGCCACGGGCGTTTCCTCCCCTGACTACCCGGGGCTCAAAGCGAGCTCCGGGCTTTTTCGCGCGAACAGCCCGATCAGAAGGTGAAAAGTGAACGGTCGCTGTGGATCGCTGTACGCCAGCGATTAGGTGCTGAAGCGATAACCCCAATGAACTAAGCGCGACTTTGAAAAGGCAAAAGCCTTCGACGATGTCTTCCCAACGTCGAGCATTTTCGGCCGCGGTTCGTCGAGGGGCTAGTTCGGCCGTGACGGAGCACTCGCGTCAGCCGCCCGCTACGGTGGATTTGTCGTGCGCCACGTAGCCGACCGGATGCCGGACCGAGGTAAGAGAGCGAGTCGCGCGATCCCGGCACTTTGCACTGTGCCAAAGATCAAGAAAACGAGGGGGCGCAAAGGCCGCGCGCCCTAAGGTCAGGTGTCGAAAAAAACGTATCGACTGATGATCCGTTCGTGCTTCACTGTGATCACATCCCGGCCCTTGACGACGTTGCCGTCTTTCCCCGCAAGCGCCCAAGTGTACGTAGACATGTCCCCCGTTGTCTGGATCGGGCCAGTGACCGCGAGGTGCATTCCCGGCATCTGCGCGTGTACCGCTTTAATCGCACATTCAACGCCCGCAAAACCTGAAAACCACACTGCCGGCTCGCCGATGACTACGTCTTCTGCATACGTTGAAGGGATACCCGTGATGCGCTCAGCGGCGTCTCGAGTGTTCCAGATTTTCAGGTGACGATCGACGATCTTTGCAACGGGATTGGACATGTCTTCACTCACGCTTATGTGCAAGACGTGATCGCCCTGCGCTCGCGATCAGCCCATGCTCCCGGCATGAAGCATCTGACGACAACTAAAGCGCCGTTCAGATATTCGCTGTTCGTCCATCATCCATTTCTACTATAGCACTTCATGAGCCTATGCACTTTTGCAACGCATCCAGCCTAAGATGATCGCGATCAGCGGCTCAACTGAACGATCGGTAACCGTTGGCATCTCAAGGGGCACCGATACGATACGAAGGTTTTGGGCGCTCGACCTCTAATGGAGACCACCTCCCCAATGGGTCAAGAGCGTCGTCCTCCGCAATAGACGGCCGCCCGACAACTTCGCTATGCTTGTTAGCGAGCAAGATCGCGCGGCGGCACAACATGTCTCGAAGGGCCAAGAGGCGACGTAACGCGTCCGGGGCAGCGCGGATCGAGTGACGGGCCGGGGGACTCTCTTTGTGCCACCACCAGACCGGAGTGTGCTGGAACAGATTGGTCGTTACCCACGTAACCCAACTCCAACTTTCCAAAACTTTTTCTGTAGGCATCCTGCCCATCCGCAAAATTGGCGATGTCCTGCCCTCTCTAACCTCGGTCCGGCATCCGGTCGGTGATGTGGCGCGCGACAAAACCACCGTAGGAGCGGCATCAGGGTCAAGGACCGCGGTACGTTGGCACGCGCAACCTCGATTAGTCCAAGGGCGAGAACAGGTTTAGAAGTCTCTGCGGACGCGGCTGTAGGGTATTCCTCGCTGTGGCTTCGCGCGGCGCGCGCAATAATAATGATCGTCTATCGACTCCATGGCGAGAGGTGATTTCCCTCGCCTGCCTTGCAAGGTCATGCTCGTCGCGTGGTTTAAGACAAACAGGAGCTATCATGAAGTTTCAAGTCCGCAGCCTCGCGATTGCGCTCGCAATTGGTGTTCCTATCGCAGTGGCCGCCACGGAAAATTCGTCTGCCGCGCCGATCAATGGCACGTCGGTCAAGGCGGCAGCGCCAGCTGTGACCACGGACGTGCGCTATCGGGTCCGTGATCCCTACCCCTCCTACTGGGGCTATAATTCGCACTGGGGCTATCCCGCCTATAGTTCGTATTGGGGCTATCCGACCTATGACTCTTATTATGGAGCAGACGGCTACGGATATTACACGTCAGGTTGCCTGCCCGGACCGCGTGTCGGCGCCTTTGCGACAGCGCCCTGGACCGACACGCCAACATGTCCGCGGTATTGATAAAATCCTCTGCGCTCCCGAAGGCTGGCGCGTGCGCGTCCGCGCCGACCTCCGGACGATCCGTGATCAGATCACCACCCTCGACGACATCGAATGGATTGACGGTGAAATTGGAGCAATCCGACCTATTCCTATCCTGGCTTCTCTTACGGCTGATGGTGCCCACAACTCATGGTAACGCCAAAAGCTTGGGAGCGAGCGGCTTCCTCGAGCCGCTTCTTGCGTAATGGAAGTGGTAATGTTGCAATCAAGGATGCATGCTGAAATGAACAAGCCTGCAGAGCCCCAGCCGGTGACTCCTCGGGATGTCGCATGGGCAATCTAGCAAACTGGCTTTACCTTATTGGATCGCTGTGCTTTGTTCTTGGTACAGTGATCAACATGCTTCCGATTTGAGGAAGACATGCATCTATTTGGACTCGGCGAAGCTGTTGGCTGGGACAAGGCAGCGGTTCTCTGGCTTGAGCCAGCCGCGCCAGTGCGGCGATGATGTGTTGCGGATGTTGGTGACCGGTGGACCGCCCGTGCGAGGTGGCGGCGGCATGCCCCATCGCATCAGCACCATCTCGCTCCCGGCGTCCGTGTTTCGGATGACCGGCGCGGGGTAGTCAGGAAACACGCCGGGCATTGGGGCCAGATTGCCGACATAGCAATCGCCATTAAACGATTATCAGTTCGCCAAACAGCACGAGTGTCATACCTTTCCTTTTCTTACCGTTCCGCCGGCCACCATGTCGACGGCGGATGGCTCGACGAAATCTTCGTCCGCCGAAGCGCAACGAGATGGCTCCTCTTGTACGGATCGCCTTTCATCTCCGAGCAGTCCTGACACCGCATGTACCGCTCCAGCTCGCGAACCGGCGTTGACTTCGGCCGCCTCACGATGTCCAGGGCGACGGCCTGATTGGTGTCGCAACCGAGACATCGGACTTCGAGGTACAGATAACCCTCATTGAGGGCGTCACCTAACGTGGGCGACGGCTGCGCCGGTCCCTTGAAGGCGAGCATGCGCTCATTCCACGCCTCGCGGGCGAGCCGGTCGGCTTGCTTGCGTGCTTCCGTCGCCCGCTCCGCCGCCGCTCGGACCGATGCGCCGTAAATGGTCTCGCGTAATTTGCTCCCCATGGCGAGGAGCATCGCTCGGCCAAGGCAAGCCGCTACAGCTCGCGGTGGATGACGCGCCGGGCACAACGAAAGGCGCCCGTGCTGACGCGCGTCGAGGTCGAGGGCGATGCCTTGCTCGATGCTCGATGTAATGCGCAGGCAGTGACGGCAACGCCTAGTGCGGAAGTTGTCGGCTTTGCCATACACCTTCGTATAGGTCCGTGCCCCCTTTAGGTGGCCGACGTTTACCTACGTTCAATTGAGCCGCCGATCGCGATCGTATTGTATAGGACGTGCGGTAGTGCTCCCGCTATCGCTGCCCTCCTTGGGCGTTTCCTCCCTAGACTTGGGCCGCTTGTGGCAACGCAGGCGGCCTTTCTTTTTGCCCCATCGGTTTCTCGGGTCCTTTGGGGCCCGCCCAAAATGCGGGGTAAGCGAGACCGCGCCCTTTCAGCATATTTGCAGTTTTCGTTTTTCTATTATCGTTTGCTGAATTTATGAGGTCCGAGATGCGGCGCACTGAATTGAGCGAGGCGACAATGCAAGGCTGGGCGCGGCTCGCCGCCGCGCAGCGCGATCGGTTTTTCGAGGCGTTCCTGCATGCCGCGCTGCGGCTGGGCCGGCTTGCTGTACGAGCTGCGCTCCGGCGGCGGTTACAAAGCCCGCCGCTCGCCGCTCCCATCGACCCGGCCAGATTGTTATTCCGGGATGCCGACATCGCCCAGGCCATAAGAGCGGCGGTCGAAGCTACCGCCGTGACATACCCGATTGGGCCAACGACAAGCACACCATCGCGTGCCGCAAGCTCGGCCGTGGCCTCGACCACTTCCACGAGGATTGCGCGAAGCTGATCCTTGCCGCCGACAGCGCCGGACCCGTATATCGAGGAAGCCTATCAGCTCTGGGCGATCGAGCTGCAGAGCGAGTAGCACGGCCTGACCGAAGCCGGTCACGACCGCATCCGGTGCGAGTTGGATAGGTAGCTAATGCATGGCCCGCCACGACATCTGGCATCTAGTGTATGCGTGTAACCAATGCCGCAACGCGCCTCTGGAAGCCACTGATCTGTACGAATGCTTCCCGCCGCTCTGATCCTTCAGGTAGCCGTTGCGCGGCTTCCCATAAGTTCACTAGCAACCGCGCCATATCGATCAATTCATTAAATTCCGGCATTCCAACGGTGCGTTGGCTCAATGTTAGGTCCTCTCGGTAGGAACGGACTAATGTAAGGAAGGATCGCGAATTGATGGCGCGCGGTCAGTAAGGGAAGAGAGTAAAGTGCAACTCGCCTTATCGATGCGATCGCCGCGCGGAACTACCGGCGCAGCAAAAGGTGCTCTTCTCCACGCGGGTCGCTTAGCATCGATCTTTTGCCTCTTGGCATGTGAAAAAGGACGATCAGCCAGCATCTGGGGCATTCCGGATGTCATCAGGCTGTCATGCGCAGGCTGGCGCAGTCCGCATTTTGGCGGCGTCGAGCGATCATTCAACGATTTGGTCAAGCGCCGGGGATCGTCCGTTCGCAACGAGATTTCAGGGACAGCGACTGATAAGCTTTTGTTAGAAAGCTTATCAGTCTGCGAACTGACTCCGCTTCACCGATTACCTTATCAGTTGGTCAACTGACTCCGTTTCGTATGAAAGCTTATCAGTCAGTAGACTGACTCCATTTGCGACCAAACCTTATCAGTGAGCGAACTGGCTCCGTTTTGCTGTCTTCGAGAGTGCCACACAAAAAGTCTTCCAGGGTAAAAAAAGATAACAGGATCAATACGACAGCCGATTTAGGCAATAGTTCAAGCCTGTCTGACACTGGCGGCCAAGTCAAAGCAGTCGATCCGATCGTTTCTGCCGCATCCCGACAAGGCATTGTACTCCCTTCATCCGCTAGTTTCTCGCGAGACCGACGACCCAACCGGGGCGCAGTGCAGCGCGCGTAATTATTGACCAATGAAATGTACCGGCGCTTCCCAGATCCCCAAGCCCTAGCGACTTCCACCAAATTCGATTCGGCGCGATCATGATCGGATGTCTCCACGCATCATTCCTATCCCGCTCTCCGGCGATCTAAGGAAGGCTCAGGCCAAGGGCGTTCGTCATGCTGACGGGCTCCATGACACCTATTTCGAGCAGTCGAAGCTGATCCGCAGTGCAGCGGAAGCCAAGATCCGTGAAGCCGATAAGCTCGAATGCGAGGCGTGGAACGCACTGATGTGGGCGTGGGCTACTGGGGAGATGCGCCCAGTCCTCGACGAACGGCAAGCCAATCCCACGATCGGCAAGGCTATCAACGGCGGATACGATCTGCTTGAGGCGAAGTGCAAACGTTGCCGCCGCCTTTCACTGGTTTCACTTCGTGCCGTTAAACGCCCCGCGCGGACGCCGATCTTGACGCTTGAGGACGCATTGTTCTGCGAACCGTGCAGCGACGGTAAGCATTACACTCATCGCCAGCGAGCGTTTATCGTTGGCCTCACATATGCCAAACCTGATGCCCCTTCATCTGGCGCAGCAAGCGACGGAAAGCGGCGACGATGAAGATCTCCCGATTATCTCCGATCGATACCCGTGTCAGTGACGAAAAATGGTCTGCCTAGGGACGCGAACTCGCGCTCGCGCGCTGGGGCATGCCGTCTTCACAGCAAGCTCTCCTGCAGGCGACTAAAAAACGCGCCGAGAAACTGCGGGCGAAAGGCAAGACGGCCGACTTCAAGGAATTGCTGCGTATGGAGCCTGACGGCGGCACCACCAACATCCGGAACGTGAAGAGTAAACACTGGACGCGCTGGCTGGGACCGGAGCACCGCTGCGTGGTCCCTTTCTACTCGTTTAGCGAGTTCAACAAGGCCGAAGGCGGCGACATCTGGTTCGCGCTCGACAAGACCCGTCCGCTCGCATGCTTCGCCGGCATCTGGATCAACTGGACGTCGGGTCGGAAAGTCAAGGAAGGTGAGACCACCAACGACCTCTACGCATTTCTGACGACGGAGGCGAACGCCGAAGTCTTCGCCATCCATCCGAAGGCGATGCCGGTGATCCTGACGACGCCCGAAGAGGACGAGACCACCGGTACGGCAATTGCCGGATACGTCAACGTCAACACCACCATGCTTGCCGAGAGGCGGCTATGCTGGTTTCCCCACAGGTGTTGTTCACTGAGGGAGTGACACATGCGACCCCGCTCGCTAGATCTCCAACGGTACCGCCAACTAGGGCGGCGGGCGCAGATACAATAGAACCGTCCATATGGATCACCGCACCAGTGCGCGAACATGTTCTCATTCAAGTCGTGTCTTCAGTCTGGGAAGGCTTCGAACGGTTGATGAACTCCATTTCATTCATGTGAGCGGCTTTTCTTCGATCAAGGACAGCGATTGAACCTGGCGGAAAGCCATTGTCTCGTCGCGCTAACAATGCCGTGCAACCGTGCTCCAAACGTCGACTGATCTCTTTTCCTGCCCAGCGGCACGCGCACGAAATCTCGCGGGCCGAGTCGCAGTTCGCGAGCCATCCGCTCAAACATGTCCGCCACCTCAAGGAAGCATACCGTTTCGTACGAGCTTTGACTCATCGCCGCCATAAAGCGATAATGCTTTGCGCGCTCTAGAAATTTCGCTCTCCAGATCTCTTGCCGGCGATGAGCTTTAGTCGGAATCGACGCCGTGCTAGGTACGAGCATTGGTATCTCCGAGGCTTGCGATCGCGAGGCACCGCTGTTCTGCGCGAGTAAGCGCATAGAAAAGAAGCAATCAGTTGAGCAGCGGACCTAGCAAAGGCTGCAGGTGATGCTCAGTTGCAGAAGAGTGGACAAGGGGGCTCGTCGGGAAAATAGCAGCGGGCTTGTGGCCACCTTGGATGCCATATCCAGGATGGAGTGGTCGAGATCGTCACTCGGACCATTGCGCATCCGCCCGTCCCTTCGATCCGTCCGACCATCGTTGCTGCGTCCGCTGTCAGATTCGAGGTCGCCTGTCGCTATCCTTCGCCTTGGCCAAACGCTACTGTTGCAGCCATCGGCATGTTCGACGCGAGCACCGCGCCGACCAACATTGTGGACAATCGCTTCATATTGAGCCGTCGAACTATCAATCACGCGATCAGTTGCGGCGCTAAGTGCGCCGCTTTGGATTCCAAGCCTTGTGCACGAACTCGAGGCGATTTCCATCGAAGTCGGCAACGTTGGCTGCGTAGTAGCCAGGAGCAAAGTAAGTGCGATCTGCCGGCTTTCCCTCGTCGGTCCCACCAGCTTTGATTGCAGCCGCGTAGGCAGCGTCAACCAGCTCATTAGTGTCGCAGACGATCCCGAGATACAGGCCTGTCTCACCGGGCTTGCGTTGACGAAGTCAGATGCTTGATCCGACCGCTTTGACGTACATGTCGTCGACAATGCCATAGAGATCAGGGACGTCCTCGGGGCCCGAAGCTGAGTCGTAATTTCCGAATACGGTCCAACCGCCCATTGCCTGAGAGTAGAACGCCAGCGACCTCTCGATATTGGTGACGGATATGTACACATGGTCGATCATTTGGTCCTCTTCCAATCAATCTGTTGCGTGACTATGAACAAGAGTGGCGCGATAGCCACAGGCGCGCGCCTTGGAGTGTCCTAAAATCGTCGAGAGATCGGCTTGGCACGTCGTGATAGGCGGCCACCACCATCTTGCTCAGAGCACTGCCCGGCCCCAACTCAAGAAAGGCCGTCGCACCTGCTTCCATGCAGCCTCGAAGGCAACTCGCCCACTGCACGGTTTGGGATATCTGGGCGGCCAACTTGTCGAGCCCGACATCGATAAGGACGATCGGCGAGCCATCAATGCCGCTCAAGACACGCGCGCCGGTGGGCGAGCGTTTCACCGCCCCATGGCGCAAGCTCTCCCGAAACATCGCGGAGGCCCTTGTCAGCCGTTTCGTGTGAGATGCAACCTCGACAGGCAAGTCGATCACCCTCGCTGCGCTCTTCACTACCGCTTGCCTTGCGATAGCTTGCAGCGCCTTACGGTCGCCGCCCAGGACAACGGCGTCACCCGGATTGACGATCGCGACTGCCGCTTCGTATCGCTCGCATAGTCGATCGACGACGTATCTAGAGAGTCCACGAATAAACAACAGACCGTCACCGGGCATTGTGACGGCGTCCATGCACTCTGCCCGGCGTGCCGCGAGTTCGAGCGCTTCCGTCATGCCGAACATGCCGGCGACTCCCCAAGCCGCCACCTCACCTACGCTATAGCCGGCTACAATGAAGCGATCCGGAGTTGCTTCCCTCAGCGCCGCTGCGGCCGCGAGCGCCTGAATCGTACAAAGAATTTGACCGGCATGATTGCGATGGATCGTCTCTCTCCCTTCGGAACGGACAAAGCGGCGGGGATCGACACCACCAAAGAATTTCGTTGCGAATGCGAACAGATCGGCGGCTTGCGGCGCCCCGCCTGTCAAGGCGAACATGTCCGGGTTCTGCCATCCCTGTCCTGAGCAAAGGATCGCAAGCGTCATATGCGGATCCTAACTCGGGAATAACACGGCAATGGCGATTGCGAGTGTCGCGACGCTAAACACCGTACTGGCGGTAACCATCGATCCGACGGTCGAGGAGTCCAACCGATAATTGACGGCAAAGAGGATGCCGAAGAAGCCCGATGGTGCGGCGGCGAACAAGATCGTTGTCTTCGCCACCTCCGGAGGGACCGGCACGACGTAGACGAGGGCTGCGGCGAGGAGCGGCCGAAAGATATCCGAAGCCGCAGTTGCGCGGACGACCCTCCAATCCAGCCGGAAAGATTGCGCCGACAGGACCAGTCCGGTCAGGAACAGGGCTACGCCGCCGGCCGCATTCCCTATCAACGAGAGACACGCATGGGCGAGCCCATCAAGTTGCAGATCCGCCAATGAAAGCACGATACCGAGTGCAGGTGCCAAGACCACTGGCTTGGTGACCGCGCGTCGAACAGCAGTGAGGATTTGGGTCAATGGTCGCACGCTCGTGCCATCGGCCTTGGCGGAGCTCAACTCCACGATAATCAGGGTGAGCGGACTGATGAGAATGGAGCCGCAAGCCAGTGCGACTGCAGCCGGGACCGTTCCGCTGGGCCCTAGCACGGAAGACGCAATCGGCAGGCCGACGCCGGCGATGTTCGGAAAGCCGATCGTCAGCGCCTGCAGCGACGCATCCGACCTGGATGCGCTGGAATACGAACGCGCGGCCAGGTACGACGCAAAATAGACCAGCAGCATCGTCAAGCCGAATACCAAAAATAGCGGAGCCTGCCCGACCATCGCTTGGCGCGAAGCCGACCCGGTCGCAGCGAATAATGAGGCCGGCACGGCGAAATCCATGACGAGCGCATTCAAGCCATCGACATGATGATTCTCGACGATACGGTATTTTCCGGCGGCATATCCGAGCAGCAAGACGAAGAAGACCGGAGCCAATGCCATCAGGATCGGATTGGACATCATGGATCTGCCCTTTCATGGGCTTCGACAAACAGTGTCATGGCGAGGAGGTCGGCCGATCCGCCTGGGCTGAGACGGCGGGCGATAAATTTCTCGTGCACGGATTGTGCGCGCCTTCGCCAATTCGGCTTGCCAACGCCGCCCTTTTCGAGAAATCCCCTTGTCTCCCGCTGAGCAAAGCGCAGGCCATCGAGACCGCCTCGATGCAGAAGATTGGTGTCTTCGACGGAAGCAATGAGGGCAAAGCACGTCTCGACCCGCGCGGCCTCCTCGTCCGCGGGTGCAACGAGCACGCCCTTCCGCAACGCTGGTAAGCCGATCTGATACACGCTGGGAAATCCCTTCGCTGCCTCGACGCGAGCGCCGCCCGCGGCGAATCGGCGGCGAGCCGCGGTGCCGTGGCTGTGCAGCAGCACAGGCCCGTCGAGTATGCTGTGGCCCCAAAGGCGCGAAACGATCGAGCCCAATGACAGGCCGAAATCGGCCCCTCCACCGGCTCTGGCTCCAGCAGCGGCGCACAGCAGGCCAAGACCGAAAATGGCGCCCCGATGCGTGTTGATCCCCGAGGTTGCCGCCAACATTGCCGCTTCGGCCTCCAGACCGATGGTTCGCAGCCGCCCCATTCCGCAGCCAAGGGCGGCCGCCTCGGCGAGAAGCTGGAAATAGGGCCTTAGGGCTGCGACGCTTCTGCGAAACGTCTCGGCGTCCATATCGTCGTGACTGCCACGGTCGACATGGCTCACGAGACCCGGCTTCGGCCAAGTCTCCAATTCCTGGAGAAGACAATCGGCGGCGCTGCCCGCAATCGAGCTCGCACTCTTGGTTGCTCGCGTCTCTCGCGCATGCGCCTTCACCAGACCTTGAGCCAAAGCGGCGGTCATGGCATCGTCTTTCCGGTGACGAAGAGGTCTCTGCTGAGCAGCCCCAAGCCGTCGGCACTCTTGACGAGGACCTCTCTGGCGCCGCTGCGAAGCTCGCGCCAGTTCACCGCAGCACCGTCTTCACGCATCAACTCGCCGTCGAGTCGCATCGGCGCCGTGGCCTCGATCTCGGTAAGACCTGCGGTGAGGCTATCAAGGTCCGTGTCGCAATGGACGTCCAGCAGCATGTCGAGGTCGGAGCGGTCGGAGAGATAACCCAGCCCGGTCACGGTTTGCCACGCCAGGCTTCCGAACACTCTTGCGACCACCGAGTAGCGGACAGCCAGCTTGTCCAGCCGATCGAGCGTCGGCCACCACGCGCATGGCGCCGATTTGCTTGCCGAGTTCAACAAAGGTGGGCGAGTGATCGTACCAATGTCGTGGGATTGCAGAAGGAACGAGAGCCGCCTTTTGCCCGCCGAAGGAGGCAATGGCAGCCCCAGTGGCACACCGGCAAGCTCATCCGGCATCGCGCGCCGTCGGATCGTAGGCCATCCCTCCTCGGGCCAACGCGTGGCGAGCGGATCCATGGCTAGATCTTCACGAATGGCGAACAACGCTCGCCAGCCGGTGCGGGTAACAAAGACCAGGTCGTGGCGACCCGTCTGCTTACTGGGTTTGAAGGGCGATTTCACGAACCAGCTCCGCGATGTCGGCTGCTTTCGATCGGCCGCCGCGCTCGCGACCCAGCGTATCTCGCCGGTCGAGCGCGTCCGGCATAGCCTCGAGCAACGCTTCGAGTTGATCGGCAAGAGGAGCAGCATCGCTCCAGGTGACATGAACAGCGCCCATCTGCGCCAAATTCGATAAGCCGGGCGCAAACACAGGCGTTGATTTCGCCTTCTCCTGTAGCGCCTCAATCGACAGCTTCGTGACTTTCGCCATCGACGGTAGATCCATCACTGCAGGGTCAGCTCCCGGCAATCCCACCAGCACCCGTGTTGCCAGGCCGGTCGCAAGAAGCGCGCCCGCGGCCGAGTGACCGTAAAGGAGGCCGATGGTCGGCCGACCATGGATATCCGCGTAGATCAGCGACTTGGCGAGATGCGCGAGGTACTCATTGAGACCCAGCATTTCGTCCCGCTTGCTCATGCGTTGGCTGTCGCTGTCGACGAGCACGAGGATCGGGCCACTTCCGTTCGGAATGGAATCCAATACATGTCCTGAAAGCCGGATTGCCTCGTCGACGCCGACCGCGGTCCGGTCCGCGACGCCGATGATTAGCATTTTGACGCCTGAACGCGACGTCGCCGACCCGGAAATGAGGCCATTGTCGTTCGTGACGTCGTGGCCCTCGGGAAACAGCGAGGTGAGGATGTCATCGAGCGTCACGGCTAGTCCTCCCGACTGTGTTGGCGAGGGAGATGAACTGATCGGCGGCCAAGTCGGGCACCTCTTCGGCCTGCGCTATGCCTTCGGCGGCCCAAATATCGACGGCGTCCGCGCAAGTGCCGAAACTTCGTAACCGGTCCGCGAGACGCGCCTGCTCGGCATTCAGCTTGTCGGGGCCAAACGCTCCGACCAACCGGAGCAGCTCCAGCGCTGCGTCGCGAAAACTCTGGACAGTATCGTCGGTGAAGACGTCCGCAGCCCCCAGAAGCCGCCGGTGCTTGCCGCCCATGGTGCGCCAGACCAGGGCGCGATCTCGGGAGTCAAACTCCTCGACACCACGATTGGTCTCGATGACCTCCGGGCCGGACACCGCAATCCGGCCCGGCTCCGACACGGCCAGCGCCGAGCAGCAGCCGGAGATCAACCCACCACCGCCATAACATCCGGACCGGCCGCCGATCAGGCCGATGACCTTTACACCGGCCATGCGAGCTTCCATCATCGCGCGCATGATCTCAGCGATCGCGAGTTCGCCGGCATTGGCTTCCTGCAACCGTACGCCGCCGGTGTCGAACAGGATCAGCACCGGAACGGACTTGATCTCCCGCGCGGCACGCAGCAGGCCAGTTAGTTTGGCGCCATGCACCTCTCCGAAAGCTCCCCCCATGAAGCGGCCTTCCTGGGCAGCGATGAACACCGGCGAACCGCCGAGGCGGCCACGTCCGACGACGATTCCGTCGTCGAACTGCTCGGGAAGATCGAAAACCTTCAGGTGCGGACTAGCTTCACGTTTTTCCGGTCCGATGAACTCGACAGAGCTTCCTGGGTCGAGCAGCAACTCGACGCGCGTTCGTGCCGTTGCCTCATTGAAGCTGGCCGTGCGAGCTCGACGTCCGTGTAGCCAGCCACACCGCGGATCGCCTGCTCGCGTTCCCCGGCGCTGCGACAGAGCAGCAGGTTCGCAACTCCCTCTTCGGTGACGATGTGTGTGACGTCATCGCCGTAGATCATGATGGGCGCCAGTTCGAGGCTCAGTTTCTCCGCGAGCTCAAGAGCATCGAGCTTCTCGACGAACAGCGGCACGTTCTTGTCGCCAAAGGTTTCGCCGATCTGCACGACCAGCTTGCGGCCACGGCGCAGTGAAGCGGGACTATCGGGGTCCGCTTCCGCACCGGCCTTCAGCCAAGGCGTGCTCGGATGGCGCCGCCCGCGGGCATCAGAGCCCATGTTCGGCGCGCCGCCAAAACCGGCGATGCGAGAGGTGGTGATGGTTGACGAGTTTCCCTGCAGATCGATCTGCAGTGTCGAGCCGATGAACATGTCGCAGGCGTAGAGGCCCGCCGTCTGGCAGAACGCGCGGTTGGAACGCAGTGCGCCGTCAGGCCCCGTGAAGAAGATGTCCGATCTGGCACGAATGTAATCATCCATGCCGACCTCGGAACCGAACGAATGAATCTGCTTGACCCAGCCGGACTCGATCGCCGGGATCAGTGCAGGATGAGGATTCAAGGCGAAGTGGCTCGCGATCTTGCCTTTCAGGCCAAGCTTCTCACCAAAGGTCGGCAGCAGCAGTTCGATCGCCGCTGTGCTAAACCCGATCCCATGATTGAGCCGCTGCACACCGTAGGGCGCGTAAATGCCCTTGATCGCGAGCATAGCGGTCAGGATCTGTCCTTCGGTGATCGCCGCTGGATCACGCGTGAACAGCGGTTCGACGAAGAATGGCTTGTCGGCCTTGACGATGAAGTGCACACGATCGGCTGGTATGTCGACCCGCGGCAATTGATCGACGATCTCGTTGACCTGCGCGATCACGATACCGTCTTTGAACACTGTCGCCTCAACAACGGTCGGCGTGTCCTCGGTGTTGGGCCCGGTGTAGAGATTACCTTCGCGATCAGAGCTTACGGCAGCGATCAGCGCGACATTTGGGGTAAGGTCGATGAAGTACCGAGCGAACAGTTCGAGATAAGTGTGAATGGCTCCCAGCTCGATCTTGCCGCTGAAAAGCATATGCGCGATGCGCGCCGACTGTGGACCGGAATATGCGTAGTCAAGCTTCCTCGCCACGCCGCGGTCGAACAAGTCCAGATGTTCCGGCAGTACGACGCCGGATTGCACCATGTGCAGATTGTTCACCTTTGCAGGATCGACCGCCAGAAGCGCGCTACCGAGGAGGTCCGCTTGCTTCTGATTGTCGCCTTCCATGCAAATCCGGTCACCGGGCCGAATGACGGCTTCCATCAACCGCGTAACGTCGCGCGCTTCCACGACCTTCCCGCGCACCAGCCCAGAGGCGGCCGCAAGACGGGCATCACGCGCCTCGCGGCGATGCTGCCACTTTGTTACTGTCCGGCGGTCGATCGCAAGCATGTCTGCTCTCCGTTATGACTTTCGCGGGGGCTTATTAATTTTTCAGCCGTGTCCTGCCGCCTCGAGGATTAACTTTGTGATCGTGTCGGGCTCCGAAATCAGTGAAAGGTGGCTTGCCTTCACTTCGATGGTCTTCGCGCCCATGCGCTTGGCCATGAAGCGTTCGAGATCCGGGTTGATCGTCCGGTCTTCCGTCGAGACGGCATAGAAACTCGGCTTCGATCGCCAGGCCGCATGCGTCGTCTTGCCTGCGAGCAGCGCCTTGTGGAACGGCTCCTGGACCGCATAGAGGACCTTCGCCTTCGCCTCCGGAAGATCGCCCGCGAAATCGCGCAAGAATGCCTCCTCGGACAACCGTCCCACATCGCCGTCGAACACGATGCCGGCGCTGGCCGGTGGCGCCGAATAGGTCTTGGCCAGTGCTGTGTAATCTTCGCCCGCATCCGGCGCTCGCGCCGCCACGTAGACGAGAGCCGACACGTTCGGATGCATGCCGGCCTCAGTTACGATCATTCCTGAGAAGGAGTGGCCAACCAGAACCGTCGGGCCGTCCTGCCGTGCCAGCACACGCTCGGCCGAAGCGACTGCTTCAGGCAGCGTCGTCAGCGGGTTCTGCACAGAGGTCGCGTTCAGGCCCGCAGCCTGCAGCCGCGCGATCACTTCGGTCCAGCACGAGCCGTCGGCGAACAGCCCGTGCACCAGCACGATGTTGCGCGCCTTCTGCGGAGAGATGCTCGCAGCCATGCTTTGGGGCGTTGTCATCGATGCCGCGGCGGCCGCGAGCAAGGCTGTCGAAAATGTCCGTCTGTTGATCATGGGTCTCTCCTTTGATCTGTGGGTGGTAACAAAAGCGACTTATTGGCTCGATGGTGGCGCGGATTTGGAAGCGTCGCGAAACAGCACATCGACATCGGGTGAGAACTCCGCCATGGACGCCGTCAGCTCTTCCGCCAGGGCCCCACGAGCGCATTCCGGTCCTGACATGCTAGATTTGCTGTCGCGACCGCAATTCGGATTATCGATCACAAAAGCGAATGGGACGACGAAGAGCTCACGACCGAGGTCATCGTTTACGTGCAAAAGCCAACTGCGCCACTGTTCGAGGCTGCGTGCTGCTGTAAGAGATCGCGCGATGCAGGCCGCCCGATCGCGCGCCTCAGTGAGGTTGTTTACCGCAGCGCCACAGCGATCGATCAAGACCTCTTTTGCATTGGAGCAGTGGAAATAGACCCGCGTCATGTTAGGTCTCCTTCAGACAGAGCGGTTGGCAACGAAGACGTCAGCCGTTTCAGTTGCCCCGAAGCGCGGCAAGGCAAGCGGGATGACGCAAAAGCGATTTGCAACCAAATCCAGAACATCGTGAGAGAGGAGATGATCATCTGTTCACCTCGCGGGTTGCGAAATTGCCGCACTTGGCGGCCAGCAGGTCGTCAGATGCGTCTATCTCAAAATTAACAGCAGCGAAGTATTGTTCAGTGACCGAACAATTTGCAGCTGCTTGTCGCAGCGTCCTGGGCTCATAGAAGGAGGCCAGGTACGCAAGGCAAGTCTTGTTGGTCTCGACCAGATCCGTAGAGAGACCAGGCTGTGTCGCCCAGCTCACTCGAAAGGTCGCGATCTCCTGGCTTGACGGGAACTCCGCCGCAAGCGCGAGAGCTGCGGACGCACTAATCGACGCGATAGCGATGAGAGTAGTGACCCTTCTCATAAGCAAGCTCCGCAAGGCGCGTTGTTATGAGAAGGTTACAGGTCTGCATGATATCTTCTATTGAACGCGGGTCGTTCCAGCTAAGGCAGTAGTCGAGGTGGCTAAGCTCCGGCTTAGCAATACAACGGCGATCAAACTCGATCGCGCACGAGCCCTCGCCTGGTCCCTGGCGCGTTAGCTCGAAACGTTATGTGAACTGAGAATGCCGATGGCGAACACAGGTGCGAAGCGTCGGCCGCTCGTGCAATTGCGCTAAGTCCCGCAGGTGCTGCGCCCACGAGCGATTCCGCTGAACTCTGATGCTTGTCGGGCGAACGAGGGCGGGCGACGCCAGCCAGGAACGGTAACTAACAGATTAGACAGAGCTTTCGAATCATTCTGAATCATGATGGGTTGGGAATGCAGCCGGGTCGAGCGGCGCCTCCACCGAACAATCCCGAAATGCTCTCCTCAAGGTTGGCGACCAGTCGACGAAAGAGTGGTTTGCTATCGCTATCTCGACCGTTCCGGATCGTGACCGTCGCGGTCAGACCGGATACCAGTGGTACTCCGGGCGACACCTTATCGATCGCGATGCGGACTGGCACCCGCTGCGCCAAACGCACCCAAGTGTAGACGGGATTGACATTGGGCAAGCCTTGGGTCGCGGCTGCCGCATTGGATACGCTCACGCCACGGGTCACTGTTGCCACGTGCCCTATGATCGGCGAGGAATAGCCCAACAGCTTCGCCTCGGCGCGGTCACCCACGCATAGCCGCGCCAGCTTGGTTTCCTCGAAATACCCGTCGATCCAGAAACTGTCGGTGTCGATGATGGAAAGGTTGCTGCTCCCCTGGGCCGCGTAGTCGCCTGCACGCAGCAGGAGATTGGTGACGACACCATTCACTGGGCTGCGTATCTCGGTACGCTGCAGGTTGACGTTTGCCTGCGCCACCTGCTCCTGAGCCGCGGCGACGGCTGCATCGGCCTCAAGGGCATTTCCCTGATAAGTCTGCTTTTCCTCGATGCTCGCCGCAAGATCGGACAAGTGCTGGCGCCGCTCGGCCTGCAATTTCCTGACGTCCCGATCCGCAATCTTTTGCTCCAGCGCGGCCTTGTTGGCGTTCAGCGTAACCTTGAAATCGAACGGATCGATCACATAGAGAACGTCACCCTTGTGAACGTACTGGTTGTCGACTACGCGCAGTTCGGCGATCTGACCGGAAACCTGGGGCGCCACATTGGCCACCTGAACCCGCACGCTGCCGTCGCGGGTCCAGGGCGCAGCGTTATAGAGGTTCCAGGCAACAAGGGTAACCCCGACTGCAATGACCACCATGGCCATGGTGGCCAGCTTGCGCGCCAGCAATCGAAGGCTTCGCGTGGCCTCCCTTCGACGCTTCAACGGAGCCTTGGGCGGCGCCATCAACGACGAAGCGACAGCGCTCCCGGCCTGGGTCGCTTCCTGCGGGGTAACTTCATCGCGAAAGGTGGCGTCCATGGCGTCCTCCTCAGAATGACAACATCAACAAGCCCAGAATTGTCACATATAGACCAAGCTCTGCGATCCGGGCGTTACTGAACGCTCGCGCAAATCCGACGAGATGCAGAAGCGGCCGAAGTACGATGATGACGGCCAGAGACGCGAGCAGATAGCTTACGAACGGCGCGACTAGAACGCCTCCGATGATCAACTCGGAAAAGGTATGTGACATCAGATCGCCTCCCGGATCGAAAGCCGCCCGGTGTTCTGATCAGGGGTGTCGCCCGCCGCCTTGCAAAGCCGGCGCTCGACCGACCGGTCGAAGCAGGAAAGCATTTCCGCAAGCCCCCGGCTGTCCAGGGCTCCTCCGGCTGACATGAATTGATCGATGCGCGATGCATCGCGAAACACGGCCTCCTCCGGCTCGCTATTGCTGGGATCCGGATCGTGCAGTTCGCGGCGTGCCTTCGCGAGCAACCGCATCCTGATCCTGTCATTGGAAACCGGCGGAATCAGCAGTTGCGCCATGAGCAGGACCGCCGCTGCCGTGACGACGAACACGGAGGTGAAGATGAATGTCTGCTCGTTGTAGGTCTGAGGATTGCTCGGCGCCAGGATGGTTGGAATGGCGATCAGATTGATGCGGCCAATTCCCGCCCACACCGGACTTTTCGACGTCGTCAAAAGGGCCGCGCCGATAGTAAACGGAGCCAGGGCGATCGCCAGCACCTGAAAGGCGTCCGCGCCGTCGAGCACGATGAACTCGAGCAAGCCGGCCAGCACCACCGCGATCGGCGCCCCGACGAGCGCTACCGTCGTGAAGCCGCGCGGGTTGGGCGTCGTGACGCCCAATGCCGCAACGGCTGCGACGAGATACAGGGAGGCACTTGCCGCAGACCAGCCGGCCCAGACGAATACCGTTGAAGCTAAGAGAAACCATAGGGCAGCGCGCACTGCGCATTCGGCCGCAATCCAGTAACAGCGGTATAGCGGGGCGCGCCGCGACTGGGACGGCCATCTCGCCGATCTCAAGGCGACGCGATCATGGAGAACGTTTTCGTCCCGCCGCATCAACTCCCTGATCTGCCATGGCGAGGTTGGATCAGGTGCGGCGCAGGTCTGGTCGCGCGGCGTCATATCGAGCGCAGTATTCAAACTGCGAACCGCCGCCAGATGGGCGACCAGTTTGACGGCAGCGCTGCGCGCGGCGGCGCTCCTGGCGGGACCGCTGCTGGTCTCGCGCGAAAGGCTCGCAATTTCGGGACGCAGTTGCACGATTTCCCGTAACAGGGCCAGGAAAGTCCGCGGATCGTCCCGCTCGCCACGGAGCCTAGCCGCAGCGTACGCCCGCACGCGGCGATGCAGTGCCGACAGCCGGGCGGCGATCTGCGAATGATGGTCGGGAGCCCCCATCAGGATGTTGACGACCGCGATCGACAGGACGCCGATCGCGATCGCAGCGCCCCGCTCCACGCTGGCATCGAACACGTTCTGCGGATTATCGATCTGCTGGATCGCGATGTTGGCAACGGTGTAGCCCGACAGTACGGCCGCGTAGGCCCGATAGCCGTCCAAAAGCTTGGCTGCAAAGACGCAGAGACCAAGCCAAGCCGCCGCCGCCGCCAGCAAAAGGTCCCTCGCCTGCGAAAAC
The DNA here is from genome assembly GCF_059803455.1 of Bradyrhizobium sp. UFLA05-108. Lineage (NCBI taxonomy): Bacteria > Pseudomonadati > Pseudomonadota > Alphaproteobacteria > Hyphomicrobiales > Nitrobacteraceae > Bradyrhizobium > Bradyrhizobium sp. UFLA05-108. The sequence continues at coordinate 25,454 of NZ_JBANAZ010000010.1, forward strand.
AGCCCGGTAAAGGAGATGGCGGCAGTCACCCCCAGGACGGTGGCGATCAACCGATAGATCGCCTTGTCCAGGGCCTGGCCGCGGCTAGGCTCCGCCAGAATGGCGACAGTGACAGCCGCCGTGAATGGGGCTTCAAGCTGCAGCCAAAAGCTCACAAACAATGCCAGAACCGTGGCCAACCACACGCGGATGGCGAAAGTCCATGAGCCGGCCGGAATCCTCGCCACGCTGAACGGCCGCCCTGCGGTTGTCGCCACCATGATGATCGCTCGCCAAATGCTGCGGAGGCAATGCCCCGCTCTCAGGTCTCGTTTGTCGTTGCATCGTCGGATTTCCGAGACATCATTTGACGGCTTGGGGAGCCGCGCTCTATTGCCCACGAGGCGGGGTGAGGTTCGCTTGTGGTTGGCTTTGCTAAGCGATCGCTTAGTGGTGAGAATCCGTGCGGAGCGAATGTCCGCTGGCAGGCTCTACGGCTGCTGCAGTCTGATATCGAGCATGTCCGCCATCCGGCTGAGCTCGGGAAGCGAGCGCGCCTTCATCTTTCGCATCAAGTTGGTGCGATGGACCTTCACGGTGGATTCAGCAATGCCGATATCGTTGGCAATCTGCTTATTTAGGCGACCGGCCACAACATGGCGCATGATATCACGCTCGCGAGGGCTAAGATTATCGAAGCGCTCCCTGAGGGCAGCCAGCGCCCTTTCACTCTCCCGGCGGGAATGATCGCGAGCGAGGCCGGCCTCGACAGCGTCAAGCAGGTCCTGATCACGGAACGGCTTTGTCAGGAACTCTATTGCGCCGCCCTTCATCGCTTGCACAGTCATCGGTACGTCGGCATGCGCAGTAATGAAGATGATCGGCACCCGCCTGTTTGCGGCAGCAAGGTCGCGCTGAAGCTCAAGACCGCTTCGCCCAGGCATTCTGACGTCGAGCACCAGGCAAGTAGGCCCCTCCGGTGGATCGGCCTTGAGAAAATCTGAAACGGACGAAAACTCGCAGGTATGCAGGCCGACTGTCCGCAGCAGCCGCGCGACCGAGTCGCGAAACTCGGAATCGTCGTCGATGACCAAGACACTGGGATTTGCCTCGCTCATTCCCGGTATCCTGCGTTGCAAGAGCGCATTCTTCCCACTGGAACAGCGCTATTCTACGCACAATCTGTCGGGATGAACAGTATCTGTTGCCGAAGCGGACGGCCCGAGGTCTAAGCCATCGCTTAGGGGCGTCGGCATTGCGTTCTTGGAGAATGTCCTCGACATTGCAACGTGCATGCTGCATGGGGCGTTGCCTCGCAAGTATGGTTGAGATGCCCGGACGTCGCAATGTCAAATAGCAGGCTGATATCTATCGTCGATGACGACACGCCTTTTCGCGATTCAATGCGGAAACTTGTAACGTTGCTGGGCTACACCGTCGAAACGTTTCCCTCAGCAGCCGATTTTCTCGCATCGCCTCTCCTCCCTGAAACCGCCTGCTTGGTCGCCGACGTTCACATGCCTGGGATGACCGGGGTTGAGTTGCACAGGCATTTGGTCGATACAGGGTACGCAATCCCGACGATCCTCGTGACTGCATACTCCGATGACATCATCAGGGATCGGGCGCTGAAGGACGGGGTTGTTTGCTACCTCAGCAAACCAGTGGACGACGACCATCTCGAGCGATGCCTGCGTTCGGCTCTGCAGTTCAGTCCGCCGGTCGAAGACAATTCATGAGGCGTCTTGGGCTGCCGGCAGGGTGAACTGAAACACGGCGCCCCGAGGCTCATTAGCATTTGCCCACAACCGGCCCCCATGATTGCTGATGATAGTCTGGCAAATCGACAGCCCCATTCCGACTCCGCTGGTCTTTGTGGTGTAAAAAGCCTTGAAAACCTGCTCAAGGTCTGCCGGATCAATGCCGGGTCCGGTGTCGTGCACGGCGGCAAGGATGCTGCCGGCTTGATCTTGACCGGTTCTGATTGACAACTCTCGCGGCCCATCCTGAACCGAACTCATCGCTTCGACCGCATTCAGGATCAGGTTCACTAGTACTTGCTGCAATTGAACACGATCGCCCTGAACAGGAACCAGGCCATCCATCAGCCGGGTGCTAACCGAGATTCCATTTTTGGCGATTGCGTCTCGCACCATGGCAATTACCTCATTGACTGCGTCATTGAGGTCAAGGCGCTCTGTTCGCGGAGGCGCTTTCCTGATCTGGTTGCGAATCCGTCCGACGATATCCTTGGCTCGGTCAGCATCCCGCACAATACAGCCGAGCGCTTCCCTTACCTCATTCAGATTCGGCGGATTCATTTCCAGAAATCGCATCCCAGCGCGAGCGTTGTTGCGGGTAGTCGCAATCGGATGAAGGATTTCGTGGGAAAGCGAGGCAGCCAATTCTCCCATCGTGCTCACGCGGTTCATGTGGGCGAAATCTGATTGCATCTGCTGCAACCGCGCCAGCGCTTGAGTGCGATCCTCGATGTCCGTCAAGAGATCGTACCAACGAGTAATGCGCCCCGATTCATCGCGAACTGGGACGACGCGGGTCTCAAACCATCGATATTCGCCGTCGAAGCGCCTCACGCGCGTTTCGGTCTCAAAGGGAACACCGGCAGCGATTGATTTTGTGAAGATTTCAGCGACATGGGGAAGGTCATCAGGATGAACCGATCCGTTTGTGGCCCAGTTCTTCATCTCTTCCAGAGGCCGGCCAAAAAACTCGATGATTTGACGATTCACGGTCTCGACCTCACCGTTCGGGGCCAAGACCGCAACGAAAGCCGGTATTCCGTCAATGGTCGAGCGCAGGCTTTGCTCGCTATCACGCAAGGCTTGCTCGATCTGCTTGCGTTCCGTCACATCGACGCTTGATGTGAAAACCTCCGAGAGTGTGCCCAGGGCCGAGTACAAGTGATGGCTGGTCCCTTCGATGTATTTGACCGTTCCGTCAGGCAATATGATCCTGAACTCGGAGGTGAAATCCGCTTTCTGGCGCAGTGCCCCTTGGACCGTTTCCCACACTCTGTCTCGATCGTCCGGGTGGATGCGGCTCCACATATCGTCCCGGCTTGGAAGGCCCTGCAGCGGATCGAACCCCCAGATTCTGTAGCTCTCGTCCGACCAATAGACGTAACGCATCGTGGTCGGGTCATAGACCCAGTTCCCGGTGCGGCTCAGCCTCTGTGCTAGACTTAGCCAGGCTTCGCTGCGGCGCAGCTGATCTTCGGCCTTCTTGGCTTCATCGACATCAATAGACAGGCCGTACCATTGGACGATGTGTCCCTGTTGATCGCGAAGAGGTTCGAAACGAGCATGGTGCCAACGAAACTTACCGTCTGCCCGCCGCCAACGAAGCTCGCCCTGGTACGAAGTTCCTGTCTGAATTGCGTGATAGTAAGCCTTCGCGATTGCCGGCAAATCATCTGGATGTACGAATCTCTCCCAGCCACCACGTTGCTGATGATCCTCAAATTGTGAGCCACTGTAGTCCAAAAGGCGCTGACTGACATGAGTCGTTGCACCATTCGGGTCCGTCGACCAAATGAGCCCTGGCACGGCATCGACAATCTGACGGAGCTTATATTCGCTTTCGCGCAGCGATTTCTCGGTATGCTTTCGCTCCGTCAAATCGAGCACGAAGGCGACGGCCTTGTTGCCTTCCTCACTGAGCAGCGTGCCGCCAACAAGCACGGGAACGCGACTACCGTCTTTGTGAAAGTATTCTTTCTCGAAAGGCCGGGCGATTCCCGTCGAGCGTAATTCTGCATGAGCCCGCTTGTCATGCTCGCACCATTCCGGAACGGTCAGCTTGCTCCAACGCAAGCGGTTCGAAGCCAGATCCTCTCGGTCATACCCCAGCATGCCAAGAAACGCGTCGTTAGCTTCGAAAATCTGGCCCTCAAAATTGCCGACCACGATTCCGATGATGTTGGCATCGACCAAGCGCTGGATCGTTCCTTCCCGATCCGCGAGGTCTCGATAAAGCCGCGCATTCACGAGAGAGATCGCCGCCTGCGATGCAAGGACCTTCAATATCGAGACGCGCTCGGGGGTGAAAACGCGCGGTGTCAGGCTATTTTCAAGGTAGAGAAGGCCAATGAGTTTGCCCTGGTCGATCAATGGCAAGCAGAGAATGGAACAGACACCACGATGAACGATGTAAGGATCCATAGAAAATTCATTGTGGGACGACACATCATCCAAAACCACCGTTTCTCGCGTGTATATTGCATGTCGAATGAGCGACAGCGGTAGCTCGGCTCTGATGCGTGCTCTTGGCTGCTGCAGGTGCACGACGATATCTCCTGCGCGCACGTTTGCTTCTGCCTCCAGATCCAGATCCTCTCCTTGTGGCCTGATCAACAACACCCGTTCGGCGTCCGCGTACTCGACGGCTGTTCGCATGAGCTTGTCGACGAGCTTTTCCAGGACCATTTCACCGGAAACGGCTTGTGTGATCTCAAGCACGGTCGCGAGATCGACGACTGCTGTTTCGGTGGTACCCGTGGGACTCGGTGCGTGCTTGGCGTGCTTTGGCAGCGTGCCACCAGTATCGCGACTAGCGGACTTATCCATGCCGTGCCTCCCAGTAGGTGGAAACGGACGCCTGAGCTCAACTGGCACATATTGGATGAGCACTCTGGGGGTAAACCATAGGCCGTCAGGCGTCCGGCAGGAAGAGTGCTAATGCGATGGACCGGCCGCTTCCGCCGCGGGAATAGTCTGTAGAGACTATCCCCAGCATGCCGAGAGGCGGGGATGGGCACCATCTTACGGCCCCAGCCTCGATTGGCCATCGACAACGGCAAGGAAGTCGCCCACGTCGTCGGTTTTAGCACGAACGGCAAGATCTCATCGCGAGAAGCGACTGGCGCTGCCTCCGAGCGTCGTTGGATGAAGGGCCTGGAAAAACGCCAGCGGAAGCCGGCGAGCGGTTACGCGAACCAGTTCTGCTGCCAACCACTCGATGATCCTGTAACCCGCCCTGTTAGCGTTAGTCCTGGAGCGCCTCACACTACCGCTAGTCCTTGTCCTCGCTGATGGGAAGGAAAACTGACCAAGCTACTGGGCGTCGAGAACGTCCTGTAGCTGGCTAATTGGGATCGGACGGCGCTTCCTCCAGAGTCCGCCGTCTGTTGAAGGAGCGCAACGGTGTTTCATTCGAAACCACTCGCTGGACACGCGCTCGCGTTCGCGCTCATTCAATGGGTTCACACTCCAGCCCTTGGCAGGCACGTAGCGGTGATCAAGGCAAATAGTCCTTCGCTAAGCTCTCGCTGTGTCGGAGCCACACCTTTGAAATAGCCATGCTGTTCAAGTCGATTGATTAAGCCACGAACGACTCCAAGGCTAAGGCTGGTCCAAATGGGCGACCTGCGACTAGGATATAGCGCTTGAACTAACTAGAAGATCGTGCGCCGCTTCGAGCAGGCTCGTATTTCACTCGGCCGCTTCAGCTGGCTGGCTCTTAAGCTCCGCAAATTTCGCCGCCATCGTGGGGTTGCCCCGAGTTAGCTTTTTGATCGTCACGTCCTGCGCCTTGTCGTTTGCAAGGCGAAGGTTGCGGTCAGCCCCGATCAAGGCATCTTTGGTCTTCTGCAGATGATCGATGGATTTATCGATCTCGGCGATCGCCGTTTGGAAATTTCGGGAGGCGAGGTCGTAGTTCTTGGCAAATCCGTTCTTGAACGTCTCAAGCTGGGTTTCGAATTGCGTGATGTCGATGTTTTGCGCCTTAACGAGCTCCAGTTCCGTCTTGTATTTTAAAGAGCTGGTAGCAGCGTTCCGTAGAAGCGTAATCATCGGCAGGAAGAACTGCGGTCGGATGACGTACATCTTCGGATAACGGTGGAAGACGTCAACGATGCCCGTGTTGTAGAGTTCGCTGTCGGGTTCGAGCAACGAGACCAGGATGGCATATTCGCAGCCCTTCTCGGTGCGATCCCTGTCGAGCTCCTTAAGGAAGTCCTCGTTCTTGCTCTTCGTCGCGGTTCTATCGCTCTCGTTCTTCATCTCGAACATGATCGAGATGATCTCGGTGCCGGCCTCGTCCGAGTCGCGGAAGACGTAATCGCCCTTGCTGCCGGTCCGGGCGTCGTTGTCTTTCTCGAAATAGGCGCGCGGAAACGCCATCGATCGCACCCGGTTGAACTCGGTCTCGCAGTGCTGCTCAAGGGTCTCACCAACCATCTTGGTTGAGAGGCGGGCCTTCATATCCTTGAGGCGTTCGATCGCGTCATCACGATCCTTGATCTGGGTTTCGTACTTGTCTTTGAGGGACTGCTCAGAGAGTTGCTTTTCAAGCTGGACCTGCTTGATGCCGTTCTTCAGCTCATCGCGCTCTTTCTCGATGGTGCCGACCGCTTCGGTCACTGCAAGCTTCTTCTCAAGCTCGACAGCTTGGAGCTTGGCCTTCAGCTCTTGGATTTCCTGTTCTTTGGCAGCAGTGATCTTGTGCTGCTCGCTGGCCAGGAGCGCTTCAGCAAGCTCCGAGGCTGCCTTCTTCTCGCGCTCGGACTCGGCCAGCGCGTTCGCGAGCCTGGCACGGTCCTTTTCCACGGCGCTGAGCGCTTCGGTGACAGCAAGCTTCTGGGCAACCTCACTCCCCTCAAGCTTGGACTTCAGCTCCAGGATTTCGGCATCCTTGGCAGCTGAGGTCTTCTGCATATCGCCGCTGACCTGGGCCTTGGCCAATTCAACGGCGCTCTGCTTGTCACGTTCGGCCAGCTCCAACCGTTCGTGGAGCTGCTGTGCGAAATCGGCGTCGCGGACCTGCTTCAGAATCTCCGCATAGCCGGATTCGTCGACCTTGAAGGCCTTGTCACAGTGTGGACAGATGATCTCGTGCATATTTCCTGTCCGAAAGACCGCGGCTGTTGCCGCTGAAGCCGAGGGTAAACGTTGCCCCGACCCAGCCGGTTGGCTGTCGGGCGGCCCCTCGTTCGTGAGAACAAAATTAGAACATGCCGACCTGGATGACAAGCTACGCGCAACCCTCCCGGGCATTCTCAGCGGGAAATCCACGGTTTTCGATGGGAACGGGGATGCCGGGGCAAGAGCCGTGGGCGCACGCTACCAAACGGAGCGCTTCCACCACCGAGGCGAAACCATTAGCACCGCCCGTGGGACCCGGCGCCGCACCGCTAGCTGGAGCCGAATCGTTGTAAAGTGGCAGCCGTCAGGAGGTCGCTCAGATGCTGAATAAGAGTCTGATGCTGCTGAGCGCGATGGCGTTCTGTTTGACGACCCTTAGCATTCTGCTTTCCGACGTCCAGCAACGCGCCCTTTCGCTATGGAATATCCGCGCTTGGTCTGCCATGGACCAATGTCGGCAAACCCTGGTGTCCAGCGGCGCCGGCAAGCTCATGCGCGAAGACACGCCGCTCATCACGGCCCTGGCGACCGCGGGAATGCTTTTGATTACGCCGCTCTGGATGGCGATTTTTGCGTTGTTTCTGATACCGAACGGCGCCGCCTTCTTGGGCGGACTGCTTTTCGCGTGCGAGGGGGCTCTAGATTGGAAGGACGCTGAAATCGTCGCGCTGACCGGTGCTATTGCTGGCGTGTCGTTGACCGGCGTGATCATTGCGATGAAGCAATTCTTTCTGGCAACGACGGTCCTGGTCGTCGCCGCGTTACTGCTTCCATTGTCCGCCCTCGAGTTCGTCTCCAGGCGCATTGCTGAACACGATAAAGGCCTTCTCGTTGCCCTGGGCGTTCTCGTCACGGCTGCGCTGGCTTTCTTTAAAGCCTTGCTGTGACCGCGTCGCGGCTCTAGCCCCTCTTGCGAATCGCTTCGCTCTTCCGCACCTAATGAGCAGCTCTCGCTACTGCGCACTACCCGCGGCACAGGGCTTCCCCGCGGAGGGGAGAGGTCTTTCCGTAGGCCTTCGCCAATGCGAATTCGAGCAGATCGCAAACGGAGCCCAGACTACGGGCTAATTGGAGTTTCATACGATTTCTGACGGGGCGGATTAATCGCCCATCGCAGTGGTGGAATGACTGCGTAACCAGAGATCGCCCAAGGCGTGTAAAACCGCCGGGCGATCCCATGCGCCCGGCAAGGAGATGTCCTATGCCCTCGGCGCAAAGCCTCCAGATCAGTCTCTTCGGCCTATCGGCCTCTGCCAACGGAGAGACGGCCGTCTATTCGCTTGCCGTCGTCGCGCTCGCCTTCATTCTCTACCTGAGTTGGCGTCGGCGCTGATGTTGGCGTTATTTCTTCAGAAGCCGCAGCCGGGTATTCAGGTGGCCCACCGGCAGCCTCACCAACGGATCGTTGAGCCAGGCCTCAAGGCATTGAGCGAGCTTCACGCTGGCGAGGAGGCCGCGGTTATGGATCTCGTCGGTGACCCAGATGACGCCGTGGACCTCGCAACCCTTACTGACTGCCACGTTGCGAAGCTCGGCGTCACCTGTGAGCAGGATCGAACCCTTGTTGTCTTCCGCCAGAACCAGCGAGAAACAGTCCTCGGCCGTCAGCTTGGCGTGTTGTGAGCGGTGCGCTATCGCGCGGCCAACCTGTCCGGGATCAAGATCGACCTGAATGAGACCGGCGCCGGAGAAGCTCTTCCAGTCGGCGGCAGTGAAGTCGAGCACCTCGTTGTAGGCAACGGGCAAGGCGACCACAAAGTCGTAGGGCAGCTGAAGCATCACCTCAACCAATCCCACCTTGTGCAGATCGATCAGGCAGGAGGCGTCATTGATAACGACGCGCCTGATCGTCTTGCTACCCTTTGACGGCGCGTTCGACATCGGCAATCGGCCGCCTTAGCAAGGTGGCAGCCTTGGTCGGGGCGATGAAGCCTTCGGCCAGGGCGCGATAGACATGCGACTCGAAACGCTGCGGCTTTTCCAGCCGCGCGGTTTCGCCATCCGTCTTGAGTTCTTCGGGCTCGGCCTTCAGCCACGCCCGTGCCGGCGTGCGGAACAGGTTTTTCAGGTTGGCCTCTGAGATAATCCCAACATCCTTGAGACGATAAAGCAGCGCCCACATCGAAACGCCGTAGAGATGCTTCAACCGAACGAGTTCTTCGTAGGCAAAGGCGGTGCGACCGGTGCCGACCTCTTTCCTGAGGTGATCCGCCGGCACGAGGAAAGCACCCGCAAACCGGTCCATGGCCTTTTCAAGCTTCGCGTCCTTGCACTCACCGATCAGCGCATGCCCCACTTCGTGCGCCAGCGTAAACCGATTCCGCTCGACGTTGACATTACGCCTGACAACCACGCGTATCGACGGCTTACCCTCAGGGCGTTTGACATGGCAGGTCAGACCGAAGAAGCCGTCGTGACCGTCAATCTCGATCACGCGCACGTTTCGCTCCTCCAGCAGCGCCGCCATGCTTGGGATGGGATCGCCGCCAAGATTCCATTCGTCGCGCAGCCAGGATGCCTTGTCTTCAGCCGCATTCAGGTCGTCGATGTCGGCGGGCTCGATGCCGTCGAGATCGCTTGGTCTCTCCGGTAGCGCCAGGATGTCCTCGATGGCGAGATAGCGCTCCACATGGTCGATCACCTCGGCCTCGACCAACGCGCGCTCCTTCTCGGACGTGGCCGACCGTTTGCGGAACTCCACGCCGTCGAGCGCGACCACCTGATTACTCATCAGGAAGTCGAGCGACACGCCCAAAGCCTGCGCCAAGCCGACCAGCACGCTGGAGCTCGGCAGCATCTCGCTCTGTTCATACTTGTTGATGGCCTGCGGCGAGACCTTCGGGGTCACATTCTCCGCCAACGCAGCCAAGGACAGTCCGGCCCGCAACCGCGCGAGCCGGAGCCTCTCTCCAAACGCCATGGTTATACCTCTCCCATTGGACGGTTGACATTTGTATTTTTACATGCAATTTATCAACCAGGAGTTAAATATAGGTTCATAACGGCACCTGTATCAACCCCCTGTTGGCGAAACCTGGTCACGTGTGCGGCAAATCTACCCCAGAAGGGCTGAGTCCCGGGCCGTGGTCAAAGGAAAACTGAAGGAGATTCAGCCATGGCCGAGGCGGAAGAGAAGGTTAAGACGGTCACCATCATCGTCGACGGCACCCCCCACGAGGTGCCGAAGGGCAAGGTCACCTACGCCCAGGTCGTGACCCTAGCGTACCCCGACTACCCCCAGCATCCGGAGATCACCTACTCGGTGACCTACACGCAGGGACACCACGAGGGGATCCTGCCGCCGGGCGGCAGTGTCGAGGTCAAGGACGGGATGGAATTCCGTGTTAATCGAACTGGCCAATCATAACGACGATATCCGCTGTCTCCTCGATAAGGGCTTCGCCCTGAGGTATGACAGCGAATATCTGGTCGTCCGCGACATCCCCTACCTGGACGCCAACAAGGCGCTCCAGGTAGGAGCCATCGTCACCAAACTCGTGTTCGTGGACAAGGTCCGCGTCCAGCAGCAGGACCATCAGGTCTTCTTCGCGGGATCGGTCCCCTACGGGCTCGACGGCAATCCCGTCCCCAACCTGGGTGGCGGCACGGCATCGCTGACGTTGCAGAAGACCGACGTCGTTGTGCAGCGTAGCTTCTCCAACAAGCCTGCGTCCGGTAGCTTCTCGGACTTCTTCGCCAAGATCGCCCACTACCTCAACCTGATCGGCGGACCGGCGATGAGCCTGCATGGCTTCAATCCTTACACCTTCCGCGTCGACCATGACGTTGTCGGCGACTCGGTCTTCAAGTTCCGGGACACGCTGACGAGCCGCGCCGAGATCGGAGATCTCGCCGCCCTGCTTAAGGACGAGGTCATCGCGATCATCGGCCTTGGCGGCACTGGGTGCTACATCCTCGACTTCATGGTGAAGACGCCGGTCAAGGAGATCCGCGGCTTCGACGGCGACTTCTACTTCGTCCACAACGCCTACCGCTCGCCCGGCCATCTCGACGAGCAGGACCTCGGCAAGGCCAAGGCCGAAGTCTACCAGCGGCGCTACGACAATTTCCGCCACAACCTCAAGCTCGCGCAGAAGTACATCGACAGCTCGTCGACCGCTGACCTTGAAGGCGTGACCTTCGTTTTCGTCTGCGTCGACAAAGGCTCCGCGCGCGCCGAGATCTTCGACCTGCTGATCAAGCTGGGCATCCCCTTCATCGACGTCGGCATGGGCCTGAACCGCAAGGAGGGCCCCCTTGCCGGGGCGCTGCGCGCCACGTACTTCCCGGCTGACAAGGCCGCGGCGGTGCGCGACATGCAGCTCGCTGAACTCACGGATCATCCCGACGACGTCTACCGCGCCCAGGTCCAGATCTCCGAGCTCAACGCGATGAACGCCTGCCTCGCCGTGATGCGCTACAAGCAGGTGCGCGGCTTTTACCTGGACAAGCAGGCGCCGTTCCACATGCTTTTTGACACCGCCGGGCTTAAGCTGTTCCGGCAGGAGGGTCCGTGAACACGATCAAGCTTGAGCGCGTGCAGTACATGCCGAAGCACCTCTCCCCCGGTATCCTCTACGTGTCGGAGAAATACTCCGTGGCCGGCCATCTCTGTGCCTGCGGCTGCGGCAACAAGGTCATCACCCCGCTCGGCCCTGCAGAGTGGTCTTTCACTGAACGCGACGGTCACCCCTGCCTCTGGCCGTCGATCGGCAACTGGCAGCTGCCTTGCCGGTCGCACTACATCATCAATCAAGGCCGAATCGACTGGGCTGGCGCCTGGACCGACGCGCAGGTACTCTCCGGCCGCCGCGCGGAACAGCAGCGCCGCGAGGCCTATTACGCATCGAAGCAGCCGCCCGGCATCTTCGATCAACTCTGGCAGTGGCTGGTGCGCACTCTCAGCAAGCTTTTCGGCAAATAAGCCCTCCTCGTCGCAAAATCACATTTGCGCTTTTGCGACGGGCCACATTCAGTTAGGGCTCGGCTTGTTTGGTTCTCAGTCCGAGACACTTCTTCAAGAGCGATATAGCCTTGGTCTTGTCGCAAGCCAGACTCGTTCACCCGCATCATCAAGCCCGTTGGCTCAATGTATAAGGCTATAGGTGCGTCCGGCCAGCACACGCTGCACCTGACCGGCGTCAATGAGGCCAACTGCGACTCAATTGACGGAAGATCTTGGCCCATTGCAGCGAGGTACCGGATCTTCCTGACCTGATCAGCGGTTGCAGGATCGTAAGACGGCGCTGTCGCGAGCCATCTGTTTACACTGATAAGCTTTCTCTCATTTCCTTATCAGTCACTAAGAAGCCTCAAGTCAGCAGAGGCGCAACAGCTCTGTTAAGGCCATCAGAAACTGCTGAGCAATCCGCGCTAAACTAGCCAGCCGTAGCTGGCTAGGACGTGGACTCATTAGCGCGAAGCCATAACCTGATCGAGGCGAGCTGAACGAAAGCAAGATAGTTCGCTACCAGCTTGTCATAGCGAGTTGCCACGCGACGGCACTGTTTGATCCTGTTGAAGAACCGCTCGACTTGGTTGCGAGCGCGATAGAGATACGGGCTGAAGCAGATCGGATCGCTGCGATTGCTCTTCGGCGGGATGTTGGCCCACGCGCCCTTCTTCATCGCAAGTTCTCTGATCCAGTCGGCGTCATAGCCACGGTCGGCGAGTAACATTGCCCCGGATTTCAGACGAGAAAGCAGTTTTCCGGCCAGTCGAACGTCGTGCGCCTCACCGGGGCTCAGCGCTAACCCACCGGTAGACCATTGCTATCGACCACAGCATGAATTTTGCTCGTCAAACCGCCGCGTGACCTTCCCATCGATTGGCGCTGGTTTCTCGTAACGCAGGCTCCATGCTGGTGCACGCGGACAATAGATGTGTCGATCATCTGGACAGCGGCATCATGAGCAGTGGCAAGTGCGTCTATGATGCGGCCCCAGACACCAGCCCGCCGCCAGCGGACGAAACGGTTATAGCAGGTCGTGTAAGGGCCAAAATGATCCGGTAGATCGCGCCAAGGTGCCCCGGATCGCAGGACCCAGAAGATACCGTTTAAAACACGTCGGTCGTTTACCCGAGGAACGCCACGAGGCTTGTTTGGCAGCATCGGCTTGATGGCAAACCATTCATAGTCGGCGAGTTCGTAGCGCATGATTCGTCTCACCAGTTTGGGAGTTTGAATCATGGGGGGCGGTCCAAGCGCAACGTTTCTGGCACTGGCTCGGCGCTCTCCGGGCAAAGCTTCAGCTAACCGACAGCCCTCGTTGAGTCCGTCGAAAACGACCCAAAGCGGAAGTTTCTGACCCTGCGGCCGACTCGTCAATTTTCATGATCGGCTGCCTGCCTTGACCTGCTGGCCGACGCGGTCATGCACGATTCAAGTTTTGTCTTTTGACCTTGAGGCACGCAAATGTCCGTCCGCGTGGTCGTTGCCACCGTGCGCGGCCATGAACATGGCGACGGCCGACCGGCAATAGAAATCGATTTCGTTGTTGTCCTCTGCTCTCGCCTGATCGAAGCGTGCGATCATCAGGAGATCGGATCCTTTGAAAAGTGCGGCAAACAATCGGGCGGATCGGAGAGGGTCGGGCACGTTCAGAAGCGCCCTCGCGTGCAACTGGCGCAACAGGGCCTCGATTTCGGCGATGACATGGGCGGGGCGCGCTTCGTAATGGAGCTTGCTTAACGACTTTTGATTCGTTTTGTCGGCCATGATCATGTCCTCAACACTGCGGACGTCCGGTCTCAACAGCGTGCGAAGCAGGGATGATCCCACCGCCATGAGCTGATCTTCGGCCGAACCATCCACGCCCTCAAAAAAAGTCTGTGTAAACTGATTGCACCCGGCCGCGATGGCCGCGCTGAACAGCGCCTCCTTGTTCTCGAAGTGCCGATAGATGCTGAGCTTGGATATCTTCGCTCGTTGGGCGACCTTGTCCAATGTCGTCGCTTGAAAACCCAACTCCACAAAGAGTTCGCTCGCGGCGTCGATTATCGTTTGGCCAAGCGCCTCGTTGGCGGGCCGGCCGCGCCGGGTTTGGCTGTTTTCGCTCACGACAATTCCAGTACTTGACAGTATCCTAATTCATGAATTACGATACCATGTAGTATCTGAAATATGCAAGCGCATTTCAACCTGTCCTCCAAGCGGAGCCTAACACCATGGATGACGTCATCATCATCGGCGGCAGCTTTGCCGGTCTCGCCGCCGCGCTGCAGCTCGGCCGTGCCCGCCGCAAGGTCACCGTTCTCGATACCGGTCTGCCGCGCAACCGCTTCGCCGGCCACTCGCATGGCCTGCTCGGCCACGATCACAAGCCGCCGCTGGACATCCTCGCCGAGGCGAGGCAGCAGTTGGCGCGTTATCCCGCGATCAAGTTTGTCAGTGCCCGGGCCGACAGCATCTCCGGCACTATCGACGATTTCTCCGTCGTCACTGCCGATGGCGAACGCTTTAAGGCGCGCCGCCTGATCCTGAGCTATGGCATCGTCGACCAGATGCCTGATGTTCCGGGCTTTGCGGAAAGCTGGGGCACGTCCATCGTGCCGTGTCCCTATTGCGACGGCTTTGAAGTCGCCGGCCAGCATTGGGGCCTCGTCTGGTCCGGCCCGCAGTCGCTCAATCAGGTCAGACTGTTCCACGATTGGACCGACAGGTTGACGGTCTTTGCCGATGGTCACGACATTCCGCCCGATATCCGGGCCGATCTGGAGCGTCGCAACACACCTGTTGTCGAGGGCCGGATCACCGGGATCGCCCGTCACGGAGCCCATAACGCCACCGTCAAGCTCGATACCGGCCCTGATGTCGCGGTCGACATCCTGTTCGCGCATCCGCGCAACAAGCCGTCCGCAAGCCTGCATGAATCGCTGGGCCTCGCCACAATCAATACGCCCCTCGGCATCATCCTCAAGGTCGACGAGCGCCGCCAAACCAGCATGCCCGGCATCTACGCCGCCGGCGACCTCGCCAACCCCATCACGCCGCCATCGGTCACCCTGGCATCATCGCACGGCGCGATGGCGGGAATCTTCGCCCAGCAGTCGATGGTGGTTTGAGAGCACAGTTCAGCGAGGAGCGATCCCCGATGTCGCCGGTTCAAGTTACAGAGAACACTTTTCGCAGTTCACGCAACAGCACTTTCTATTTTGCAAGCGGCCCGAGCCAAGGCACGCCGGTCATCTTCCTCCATGGCTGGCCAGAACTTGGATTGAGCTGGCGGCATCAGCTTCCAATCTTCGGTGCGCTCGGCTTCCGGGCGATCGCACCGGACTTGCGGGGGCATGGGAGGTCCTCGCTCTACAGCACGCACGACGCCTACGCCCAGCGTGAAATTGTCGCCGACATGATCGAGCTGCTCGACTCCCTCGGTAAGGAAAAGGCGATCTGGGTGGGACACGATTGGGGAGCGGTGGTCGTCTGGAACATCGCGAGCCACCATCCGGATCGTTGCCTCGCGGTTGCCAACCTGTGCATACCCTATGCGACGTTCGAGCACGGACTTGATGTGCTCGTCGGACTGGTCAATCGCGATCTGTACCCGCAAAGCGAATATCCGTTCGGCAACTGGGAGTACCAGCGCTTCTACGAAGAGCATTTCGAGAAGGCCACCAGCGCCATGGAGGCGAACGTCGCGCAAACCTTCAAGACGCTGTTTCGCGCGGGTGATCCCGATGGGAAAGGCAAGCCGGCGGTGTCGTCCCAGATTCGACGTGATGGAGGTTGGTTCGGTGGAAAGGGCGCCGCTCCGAACGTTCCTGGTGATGAGCGGGTCATCACCGAGAGCGACCTGCATGCCTACGTCTCCGCCTACGAGCGAACGACCTTCTACGGCACGGCCTCCCTGTACATGAATCATGCAGCCAACGCTCGCTATGCACTCGAAGCATTGAATGACGGCCATCTCGACATGCCCGTTCTCTTTCTGGAGGCCGAGCATGATTATACGTGTGACTGCGTGAACTCGCCCTTGACCGAACCGATGAAGAAGCTTTGTCGCGATCTCACGATCGAGAGGATCTCTTCAGGGCATTGGATGGCACAAGAAAAGCCCGTCGAGGTCAATGCAAGCGTCGCGCAGTGGCTGGGTGCGAAGGTTCCGCAAGCCTGGCTGGTTTGAGAGCACAGATGCCCTTCTCCCGAACTCAGGATCTCCGATGACCGACAACCTTCCCATTGTGCTCCTCCATGGCTCGGCCACTGGCTCCTACTCCTGGACCGCGGTCCGCAAGGGTCTGGAGGCGCACGGCGCCAAGGTATTCGTACCCGACATGCTCGGCTACGGACAGTGGCCGACACCGAGCGAGGCGTGGCAGCTAAAGGACGAGGTGGCCCACCTGCGCGGCTGGCTCGACATGCAGGGCGTCGGCGCGTTCCACCTCGTCACCCACTCGATCGGCGCATTTTTCGGACTTCACCTTCGGCTGGCCGTAGGGTCTCGCGTGGCGCGGCTCACGTTGGTCGATCCTGTTATCGTCAGCGTGCTGCGCGTGCCCGGGGAGGAAGACGCCCTGCGCGAGGGGCAGACCCTTTGCGATCGGTTCATGCGCGCGCTCCCGGATCACGATGCGGCCGCCCGCCTGTTGGTGGAGCACTGGGGCGGCGCCGGTTCATGGAACGCGCTGGGCGAGAAGGGGCGTGCGCTGGTTGCAAGCCTGGTACCGCGGCTGCGGCTCGAGATGATCGCCAGCGCAGCCGATCGGACCACGCTCGCCGAGTTCACCTCGACCGCGGCGCCGACATTGGTCCTCGTCGGCGAGCGAACGTCGGCCGCTCCGCGGTCGGTGAGCCGTCTGCTTGCGGGGGCGTTCGACGCCCGCACGGTCGTTGTCCCCGGAGCTGCACACATGATCCCGCTGACCCACCCCGCCGCGGTCGTCGAGGCAATTCACGCCGACATGGTGGCATCGCCGGTATCGATCTGAAGGAAACCCTGTCATGAAACACTCCCTCCCTATCCTCGTCACCGGTGCCGCTGGCCAAGTTGGAGCGATCGGACCGAGCGTGACGAAATTTCTGCTGGAGCGCGGGCTGAAGGTGCGCGCCATGGTCCGCCAGGATGACGGCCGGGCGGAATCGCTGCGGGCACTTGGCGCCGAGGTGATCGTCGGAGACCTGCTCGACCTGAACGACGTGCACCGCGCCATGGATGGTTGCAAGCGCATGTACTTCAGCTTGTCGGCCGGCGACAAGTATCTCGAGGCGACGACGAACGTGGCGGTGGTTGCCGAGCATCATGGCGTCGAAGCGTTCGTCAACATGTCGCAGATGACGGTCTCGGAGATGAATATCCGCCAGAGCGCGCGCAGCCCGCAGCACAGGCAGCACTGGCTGGCCGAGCAGGTCTTGCGGTGGAGCGGCTTGCCGGTGGTCACGATGCGTCCGACCGCCTTCATGGACGCGTTCTTCTGGCGATTTGCCGTTCCGACGGTCACCACCCGGGACGCGCTGATGTTGCCCTTCGGAGAGGCAAAGACGTCGCCAATCGCCACCCACGACGTTGCGCGGTGCGTGACGGAGGTGTTGGCGAATCCCGAGCCTCACCTTGGAAAGGTGTACGAGCTGACCGGGCCCCGTGCGGAGACTCTTCGCGAAGTCGCCGAAGACTTCACGAGGGTCCTGGGGCGTCCGATCACCTATATGAACATTCCGCTCGAACCGTGGCTGGAGAGCCTGCGGTCCTTTGGCGCAACCGATCATGTGCTCGCGCATCTGGAGTCAATGGCACTTCTGCACCGGGACGGCCGATACGACCGGTCCTCGGACGACGTGGAGCTGCTGACCGGTGTGCCGCCGATGTCGATCGAGGACTTCGTGCGCGCGCATCAGAACGACTTTCTAAAGGTAGACGCGCGCAAGCCGTAATGCTTGTAGGCCGGACGAACTGCATCGTCTCGGAAGTCCCCGGCGGTAGCTCGAGGCAGGATTGCTGGTGAGGAAGAGAACGATGTCGGAAGAACCAATGAACAGCTTCGCCGCAAAATGGGCTTTGATCACAGGGGCGTCGAGCGGCCTCGGTCTTGAATTCGCAGATCTATCGGCTGCGCAGAAAGTCAATCTCGTATTGGCGGCCCGACGGCAGGAGCCGATGGAAAAGCTTGCCGCCGATCTCCGCCGCAAATACGGGGTGGAGGTGCTGGTCGAGGCGATCGATCTTGCCGCGCCGGGCGCGGCCAGCCGCCTGAAAAGCAATCTCGATGCGATGTCGGTGACGATCAACATCTTGCTGAACAATGCCGGATACGGCTTGCACGGCGCTTTATTGGACACGCCGATCGAAAGCACGACAGACATGATCCAGCTCAACATTACGACGCTCTCAGAGCTGACCTACCTGTTCGGCCGCGATATGGCCAAGCGGCGATCTGGACATATGCTTCTCGTCGCCAGCCTCATGGCCTTCCAAGCCGTTCCCAGCTACGCGGCCTATGCGGCGACCAAGGCATATGTACTCGCCCTCGGCGAGGCCCTGCATAACGAACTCCGCCCGCATGGTGTGGTTGTTACCACTCTCTGCCCGGGGCTCACCGCGACGGGCTTCGATGCAGCAGCCGGCGCAAGCACATCGGCCTTGCTGCGCTTCCTCACCATGAAACCTCGTCCGGTCGCCGCGAGCGGTATTCGGGCGTTGTTGCAAGGAAAGGCAATGGTAGTCGCGGGCCTGTTGAACAAGATAATAGCCTTTTCAAATCGTCTGACGCCTCGGTCAATGCAAAGGGCCACGTTGAAAAGAATAGTGGACGCTTAACTCCTGGCGCGCCGGCGTGTGGGGTTCATTGAATGGATCGCTTCATCCTGTTCGCCCGCGCAGCACGCTGGAGACGATGCGCGCTTTGGCATTGGACAGGTTAGTCAAGAACGGTGCAGACAAGGATATGTCATGGCAGAGCACAATGCTGATCGGGTCCCCGACTGGAATGGTGAAAGCGGGGAGCGGTGGGTCGCCCACCAGGCCCGGCTCGACGCGAGGCTGGCGGTGTTCGGCCAGGCCGCGATCGAAGCCGCCGCGCCCGCGGCGGGCGAGCGTGTGCTCGACGTCGGCTGCGGCACGGGCGCGTCGACTTTGGCTCTTGCCGACCGCGTCGGCGCGGGGGGCCAAGTGCTGGGCGTGGACATATCCGAACCGCTGATCGCCCGAGCGCGCGCGCTTGCGCCACAGGATACGCCGGCCCTGTTCCGCGTGGCCGACGCCAGCAGCGCCGAGCTGCCTGAGGGGGCGTTCGACATCCTGTTCTCGCGTTTCGGGGTGATGTTCTTCGCCGATCCGACAGCGGCGTTCGCCCATATGCGCCGCGCGCTCAAGCCGGGCGGGCGGGTCGCGTTCGTCTGCTGGCGCGGCGTAGCCGAAAACGATTGGGTGGGCCTGCCGATGGGCGCAATCAAAGGCATCGTCCCGCCAATGGCGCCGCCCGATCCCGAAGCGCCCGGTCCATTTTCCTTCGGCGACCGGGGGCGGGTGGGTCGCATCCTGACGGCGGCCGGCTTCACCGATATTGCTATCGAGCCATTCGACGTTTCCGTCGCGTTTGGCGAGGGCGCGACGCGGGACGCGGCGATCGACAACGCGGTCAAGATGACGTTCGAGGTCGGCCCGCTGTCGCGCGCGCTCGCTGATCAGCCCGACGACATCCGCGCCCGCGCCTCGGCCGCGATTCGTGCCGCCTTCGCGGGCCGCGCCGGCGAGCGGTCAGTGATGATCGACAGCGCGACGTGGATCGTCACGGCGCGCAATCCCGCAAGCTGATGGCGATTAGCAGGGAGAAAGGCCTCTCGCTGGCCTTGATGGCAGCTGCGCTGGCCGGGTGCAAGGATACCGTGGCGCAAAAAGCCGAACCGCCGCGGCCGGTTGTGGTTGCGACCGCGCATTTGATGCCAAGACCCCGGAGCGCAGCACAGCTGCTTAATGAGTACACAGCCTAGTTTGCTAGGCTCAAAAATGGCACTCGCTGCTTCTATCCGGATAAACCGATTGCTGTAACATCCCCGCCACGCCGGGGCGGCTTTTCTTCAGCTATCCGCTCGAGCATTACCGCAATCGCGGATTTTCGAGCGGAAGTCTGCCTAGATCCCATCAGGCTTACAAAAGCTGGCCTATTTGGCGATACCGGGACGGTCGCTGTGATGGGCCATCGAACTGAGCGCCCTCCGTCACTCACCGACAGATGATCGAGGTCCATCATTAGTGGCTTCCGGTCTGCCTTGTCGCCGAGAGAGAACCACACGTAAGATATTTCTTCCTCTGTGGCACGAGTAAGATCCTCCATGATCAATCCATCTTCGAGTTCGGTACCGGTCAAACAAGCACGGTTCTTAGCGATCAAGCTAACTATCCCTCTGGCTTTCCTCCAACTGCTCTCCACCACTTCCTGATCAAGCTCAGCACGATATCGCTTGGACAGTCTCATCGAGCGCGAAATTTCCGACTTCCGCATTGCGAACGAAACAAAATACTTCGACGCATCTTGAACCTTACCTCCCGTCAAGTCGCTGATTTCATCCAGCTGCCACGAGAGAGTATCTGGCGGACCGAAGCACAACCAAGTCTTGCGACCGTGTCCATAGTAGCTGAGCAAACCGGCATCTTTCAGAACGAATAGTACTGTCACTAGTCGTTGCCGATCTGCATCTAAAGAAAAGTCGCCGAGCCTTTTCGACAAATCTCTATCTACGGCGCGAGCGACTTCGAACGTGAATGAGTCCACCAAAATGTATTTCACTTGTTCTCTCCTGTTTGAGATCCTGTGATCCGCGGATTGCGATCACGGGATCATTTACAAGATCGAATTCGTCGTGCCCCCAGCGCACTCCGCTTGAACGCTCTCTCATTTTCCTAACAGTTAGTCAGGGGCAGCGTTGGTTTGATTTACTCATTGTTCCAATGACGACGTGCGATATCGACGATCGGCGGCTCCATATTAGTATCTCCTTCTGACCAACGGCCGCGGATCTTCTTCTTGTCGCGGGCTGGCATGCTGCTAGCCTTCAAGAGCGCTTCCAGGCGAAATTCTACCTCATCCAGGCACACCAGCGCGTCGGTGAGGCGCTCATGCGCCAACGCTTCCCAATCCTTGATGAACAAGACAAGCTGAGAAATTTCCTTCATGACCTTCTGTTCGTTACCAGCGAGCCATTCGGGCCGTGTTTGGAGCTGGGATAGCAGTTGCGTGGCTCGCTCCAGCCCAACAGCGCAGTCATTTAGCAATTGAACCGCGTCGTAAATCCAGTGTTCTGTGAGCGCTTCTAGCGCCTCATTGATAGTTCTCGATAAAAGTCCGGTATTGCGAGCTGTCGCCTTGCTTGTCTTCATGGTGAACCTCATGTTTGGATTTGGGCCGCGATGGCGACCATGAGGCTCATTTACAAGATCATCTCAGATCGCAGGTTGAGCGGCCCTCGCAAGGCAACGGCTCTGTTGCCGGATCATTGATAAGGAAATTCTGATTACCTTATCAGTCACCGTTTTCCTTATCAGTCGCGGTCATGGCCCCGAATACCGCCCTCATTGCTGCGGCCCCCCGCCGAGACTGATGAGCAGTCTCTTAATCAGTCAGCACGTGACCGCGGACGACAGCCCGCGGTCACTATCGCTATCGCAAACGGCGAGCGAAGCGCGCCACCGTATCAGTGCTGCACCAGTTTATGCGCCCTCACTGGATTGCAGATCTCACAATCGGGAATTGGCTCCACGCTGCGCCGTCGAGGTCGCGCCCACCCGATTTTGGCCTGAAGCCGCCCCATTGCTTAAAGAAGAACGCGACCGAGCTGTCGACGCATTGGTCCCGGACCTCCCGAACCCAATCAGCGTTCATAGGACGCGCCCGAGGCCCACTCTCCCCTCCGACAATTACCCAATCGATGCCCGTGAGGTCGAGCTTGCCAATTCGGCCGACGAGCGGTTCGATTGAGAGGAACCGCACTCCGGCCGGAGCCTCCTGCAAGTGGCGAATGCGACTTCGCTTGCCGCCGTCCTCAACAGAGACCCCAAACCAAATATGGGTCGGCCCGCACCCCTCCCCGTATCGCCGCTTCAGAAAATTACGCATCAAGGATGACCGCTTAGTAAGAACCTGAAACGTGTGCCATTTCGCTTGCTCCATGGTGTCGCAAACGCGCGAAATGTACGCTTCAGGAATTTCCTTGTGAAAAAGGTCGCTCATCGAATTGACGAAGACCATCCTGGGCTTGCGCCAGTAGAGAGGCTGATCGACGCGCTCAGGCCGGAGCATCAAGTCAAAGCCGCGTTCGAACGCATGCCCGGGCGTCCCCCGAAAGCGTTCCGAAAAGCGCTCTGCGTAGCAATTATCGCAGCCCGCGCTAATCTTCGTGCAACCCGTTACCGGATTCCAAGTGGTATCCGTCCATTCGATTGTTGTGTTGTTTGCCATGGCATGAACTCGTTCGGCAGAGGTTTCTTCTCTTTTGAGAAGTGAAGCAGGGCGCTTCGGTCATCGTTTACAAGTTCGACTTCCGAAGCCACACGATGACATTTCGCCTGTGCCGCCATGCATGGATCCGCGATTGCCTGCACCTCAACCGAAAGCGCTGACGCGATAGCGGGTAACCTGTCGGTGCACACCGTGCTGCACGCTCTGCACACCGGGATTCGTCTCAGTTGATAATTGATCAGAAGGTCAGTTGCGACGGCGCGTGGCGGCAGGGTGTTTTCCAATCGCTATCGCCTCGTTCCGTGCGATCACTTAAGATCGTCGGCGACAGCGCACCCAAAGCCGATCCAGCGCCCCGCGGACTCCGGCCGCGGCACGCCAGTCGCTCCAGCTCTGTTCAGATCACGATGCTCGTCTGGTCTGTGGTCTGCCAGAAGCCGCACGGACGAAGAACAGCTTCTCGGCCGACCGCGGGATGAATTGGCTACGCCGCGTGAACAGATCGACGACGCTGGAGTTCTGCCGCCACGAAAAGACCCGCTGCGGTACCACCAACGATAGGCGGTTCTTTGCCCTGCTCATCGCGACATATAGGAGACGCCGCTCTTCCTCGACCTCTGCTGTTTCGACGAGGGAATGCAACCATCCACCGCGTTCAAGAGGTAAACGTGATCCCACTCCTGGCCTTTGGCAGAGTGAATCGTCGAGAGGACTAGGCAATCATCATCCGACCGGCCCGGCTTGTTCGGGCCGACGGCACCTTCTGGCGGCTCCAAGGTAACCTCCACGAGAAACTGCTCACGCGAGCTATAGGTACTCGCGACTATGCAGAGCTGGCCAAGGTCTGCCGCACGAAGCTCGGGATTGTCGTGCTTCATCAGCGGCAAATACCATTTCACCACCTCCGGCAGGCTGACCTTCCACGGCCGTTTCTGCAGACGCCTAATCAGCCGAACGAACTGCCCCCAATGATCACCGCAACTACGGGGCCGGTCGGCATCTCTGAGCACCAGCCGCCCCATCCGGCCTTCTAGCCGCTCTATCACCTGCATGGCCGCGCCCGGGCCGATGCCCGGCAGTAGCTTCAGGGCTCTCATTGCGGCCACCTCATCTCGCGGATTTTCCAGCCAACGTAACAGGCTGAGCACATCCTTGATGTGCGCGGCTTCGAGAAACTTGACACCACCCCACTTCTCGAACGGTATGTTGCGCTTCGTCAGCTCGATTTCGAGCTTCTGGCTGTGGTGAGACGACCGCATCAAGACAGCTTGGGCACGAAATGGACATGCCCTCCTCCTTTGCACCGAGAATCTGGTTGGCGATATAAGCGGCTTGTGCTGTGTCGTTCTCGACAACGGCAAGCCTTGGCTTGCCCAAATTCGGCCGGTCGGACCAGAGATTCTTGGCATATGCACGCGTCGAAAGGTTGATGACCGCATTGCACGCATTGAGGATCTGGTTTGTCGAACGGTAGTTCTGTTCGAGGTTGATAACCCGGACCTTCGGCAGCACCTGCGGAAAATCTAGAATGTTCTCGACTGTGGCCGCCCTGAACGAATAGATCGCTTGGGCATCGTCGCCGACAACGGTGACGCCTCGGCCATCAGGTTTGAGGCCGAAGAGGACCTTGGCCTGAAGCCGGTTGGTGTCTTGGTATTCGTCCACCAGCACATGGCTGAAACGAGTTCGTAACTGGTCGGCTATATCGGGCTGGTTCAGCATCTTCACCCAGTAAACCAGCAGGTCGTCGTAATCGAAGACGTTCTGCTTGCGTTTCGCTGCCCGGTACCCAGCGAAAAGTTGCCGAAGCTGCATGGTCCACTTCTTCGTCGGATACTTCGATTTCAGGACCTCCTTCAGAGGCATGCACGCATTGATTTTGTACGAAAAAATTTCGAGACATTGGTTCTTGTCTGGAAAATTTACGTCCAGGGTCGAGAAACCGAGCTTGTGCCTAACCATGTCGAGCAGGTCGGCGCTGTCGCCTCGGTCCTTGATCGTGAAATTGGGGGACAAGCCGAGTTGCTCGGCAAATTCTCTGACAAGCCGCGCACCGACAGCGTGGAATGTACCTGAGTACGGGATATCACCGACATTCGTGCCCAAGACACGGCCAGCCGTGGCAATCGCGCGGCGGGTCATTTCCTGCGCCGCCTTTCGCGTGAACGTGAGCAACAAGATGTTGTCGGGGCTCACTCCGCTTGCCAGAAAATGAACAACCCGGTTCGACAGCGTCTCTGTTTTGCCGGTTCCTGCTCCGGCGATGATCAGCAGCGGCCGAGCAGGCTTTGCTGGGTCGGACTTGTATCCATGCACCACAGCGGCGCGCTGCGTCTTGTTCATGTGCTTCAGATGGTCGAGAGTCATGATCTTTCCTTGCGAAATATTCGACTGCCGACCCTTTACAGGTTCGTTTTCTCGCAAAGCTTGATAGGCGGGTGAAGAAAACCAGCCCAACGTGCGACACCTCTCAACCACGAGTTCAGTGACGCCGCCGAACTGGCTATGGATGCGGGTACAAGGTTTCGATACACGCAGAGCAACACAACAAGCAGGCTGCCGAGCAAGCCTCAGAGCAAGCAGGTATGGTGCACGTTGAGGTCCAGGATCTGGCGGGTCGCACGCAGCGTCAGGCGCGTATCGATGCAAAGTTTCTGTTGCGCGCTCAACCAAATGTTCTATATTTGTTCTCAGAAACTGGTTTGAGTGAAATGCCTGGCAGACAAGCCAAGACTCTTTCGACTGATCATATCGACGACCTGTTGTTTTTCGCCGAGCGCTCTCGACATCCACTCCGCAACCGTTTGATCGTTTTGCTCTCAGTCAAGGCTGGCCTTCGCGCGGCCGAGATTGCAAAGTTGAGCTGGGACATGGTCCTGGATCCAAGCGGCGCGGTCGGCGGCACGCTGGCGCTGCAAGATCAGATTGCAAAGAAGCGCAGCGGGCGAACGATTCCGATTCATGCGGATCTTCGACAGGCACTGGACAAGGCGCGGCAACTTTGCAATGGGCGCGGTCCCGTAGTCCGGTCCGAGCGCGGCGGCGCAATGACGCCAATGACCATCGTCGTCTGGTTCAACCGCGCCTACAAGCAGCTCGGGTTCGAAGGATGCTCGTCGCATTCCGGCCGTCGAACCTTCATTACGAGAGCGGCACGAGCAGTTCACAAGGCGGGCGGCTCGCTGCGGGACGTCCAACTGCTGGCCGGCCACCGGTCAATTCAGACCACGCAGCGCTACATTGATGGCGATAGCGACACCCAGCGCAAGTTGATCGCAATGATATAGCGGAAGGGGCTCTCACTGCGAACGTTGAGAAAGTCGTGCATCAAGATGTCAAAGTCTATCGAAAGACACTCTGATCGGCTCCTCCGTGCGGAAGGCTTGATCCGGACCGTCTGCGCGGTTGCAGGATCAATGTCGTTTCTCGACGAGATCGATGAGGAGTTCGAGCGAGCAGGTTTAGACCGGGCGGTAGCGCAGGGTGATACGGGTTCAATCGTAGACTGGCTTCTGATGACTTTCAGTTTTCAGGGCATCTCTGATCGGGTCGCTCGCGACTACATTGAGAAGCACGGTTCAGCGTCCTGGTGCGACATGAAAGCAAGCCTCAGGAAACGGCCCTCCTGTCCGAAGCTTCGCAGCTACTGGCATTTCGACGGTTGTCAGTACGACAAAACAAGCGTCACTTGTTCGGAGCCAGATCATATCGATGCTTGCCCCCTGCCTCGTCCTAGGCTGAGGAACGGCCGCTTGAACGCCTCAGCCTACTCTCTCTTTTTCTTTATCCGTGACCTTACAAACAACGATCTGGTCGGATGGATCGACCGCCAACTGGAGGCCGCAAGAGCCGCGCCCGGCACCACCATCGAGGCCGCGCGTCAGGAAGCTTTGGTCGGCCCCCTTCGACACGTCTACGGCGTGTCTGACAAGATCCTAATGATGACGCTTTCAACGCTGCTGATTGGCGCCCGCAAAGTTCGGCCTATTTGGTTTGAAACGGGCAAAGCAATGATAGCCGTGGACACTCTAGTTCACGCCCATTTAGTTCGAACAGGGATCCTTGGGACCTGCGGTATCCCTCACGCCTACGGCGCTGCTTGCTATGGTCCGGGCGGATGCGCTGAGATCATAAGGACCGTGGCTAGCCGCATCGACGCGCGCTCTCTAAATCCTGTTTTTCCGAAATCCTTCGCAAGGTTCGTTCAGAACGCCATTTGGCGCTTCTGCGCAGGCGACGGTTTGAACCTTTGCAACGGCAACAGAATTGACGACCGACACGCCTGCGAGATCGGCTATTGCTATCTGTACCAGAAATGCGGCCGAAAGCCGCTAAAGCAGCCGAAAAATATAAGCAAAATCAACAATTTATAGCGGCAGCTAAGCAAAAATATTCGTTTCAACAGCCAGCCGATTCGGCTATACTGAGAAGGCAAAGTCTTACTAGACTTTGTACTTGTTGGAAACTTGGAGATACTTCCATGACTACTTGCTATCGTACAGACAACGGGCCGCCACCTCAAGGCTCAACTCACATCATCAGACCTGCAGAAAACGGGGCCCTTTCGGGCCCCTTTTGCTTTTAAGGAGGGCAAACATGGGAAAACCGCACGAAAAGAAACAAGCCGTCGCTCCGGACAACCTCTTCGTGTTCGGCATCGACGAGGAGGGCAAGCCGCGCGGCGCGCGCTTTGCCGAACTCAACGACAAAGTCTTGAGTGCCGCGAGCAGCATGAATCTGAGGTGCGTTCATTCAGCGTCAGCAGCATTCAAGGCGGTCGCAATGAAACTGCCGGTGGGCCGGCTTTACGCCAGCGGCAAGGCGTTCGTGCCGCCGGTCCGGCGTGACCTCGTCGATAAGCTGAATGCCGCCCTGACCACCCCGGGTGACGGCAGTCAAATTCAAGATCCCAGCCCTGGGTCAGCCGATGAACCGACGGCGCCCTCCGACGAACCAAAGGTTCGCGTCGCTGGACTGCCTAAGACCTGGGACAGCGTCGATGTGGGTTCTGTCGTGCTGGCGATGGACGGCCCAGAAGATGGGTGGTGGGAGTGCGTTGTTCTGAAGCGCGAAGATGGCGTCCTAACACTGCGGCTGCGGGACTACCCGAAACAGGGCACCTACGTTCGACACCTTACCCAAGTGGCCCTGATAAACCCCGGTGCGGAGTGACCTTCCAAAATTAACCTTGAAGCTCGGACCACGGCCCGAGCTCCTACTGATCTGATATCGCCGGGCCGCAACCGACACGCCCCAGGCCAAACATCCAACAACCATACTGGAGAAACAACCATGTCCTTGCAAACGGACGCGGAGAAAACGCGTGCGCTCAACGATGAACTACGGAAGCACCTACTTGGCGGCAGCGCAGTGATCACCCCGGGCATTGCTGAACTGGGACCCGACGCGGTCGAGCGCTTAGTCCGCACCCTTGCCTTATACGACGACTTTCATCACGCCAACGATCCTCACGAGGAGCACGATTTCGGCGTCTTTGAATTCGAAGGCATCTCCGTGCTGTTCAAGATCGACTATTTTGACAAGTCCCTCAAATTCCATTCGCCGAACCCTGCCGATCCGACCGTGACGGAGCGGGTGATCACGATCATGCGGGCGGACGAATACTGAGCGACAGCCCATCAATCACGTTTTCTGAACAGGACCCCACATGACCGAAGAAATCAGTCCACCACCCCCGGTTCCCGGCGCGGATGAAACAAACAAGCTCGACTTGACCCAATGGTACTACGTCGTGAATGGAGCTCAGCATGGCCCGCTGACGGCTGTAGCCATCAAAGCATTGCTGGACAAGCGAGAGATAGAGGCGGAAACTCAAGTCTGGCGAAAGGGCATGACCGAATGGAAGAGCCTGCGGGAGAGTGATCTCGCCGAGCTTTTAGCAGCGGAGCCTCCCGCGATACCGTCCCAATATATCGGGAGCGGGTACGCTTGGACGCTGGCGTTGCTACCCTTTGTATTCGGCGTGATCGAGGGGGCCATTAGCGCGAGCAACCAGGAGGCGGCCGTTCGCTCCTTGGCCTTGGGATTTCCGTATCACCCGACCAGGGGACTACCATATCAAATACCTGTGGTTATCAATGCCTGTCTCGGCTGGCTCGATGATCGCAAGTTGAAGCAGGCAGGCTATGGTTCTCGGCTAACTCGCGTTGCGGCCGTCCTGCTTACACCAGTCTACCTGTTCATAAGAGCGAAGCGCTTAAGGCAGCCGCCGTATTACGCGGTGGCCTGGATCATCAGCATGGTCATCGGTTTCCTGATCTACGCATCTATGGAAAGTTAACGCATTCGCCAGTTGCCGGGCTGCAATTGCAGCCCGGCACTCTTTTCAAGTATCCGCTGCTGCCGTCACTCCCCAACGGGTCAGTACGTCCTGCCTTAGAAGGCGTATGAATCCAGATGATGATTCCATCCATTGAGAGAGCCAAATGGGTCAGAAGGCAGAACCATCGGCGGCAGACCAAGTCTACGTCCTCGGATTAGACGTTGATGGATGTCCGCGGGGCGCCCGCTTCAACATCTTAAAGGACAGCATCGTCTCGGCGGCTATGGACATGGACTGCCGCGTCCTGATCCGACAGCCCGCCGAGGTGAGCGCGCTTGCTAGAAAACTGCCGCTGGGGTACGTGCTCGGCTCCGGGAAGACGGTCAAGTTGTTCATCCCGAGAATCGGATCCTGTCTTTACCGACAGATTCTGGAAGCCGCGCAGACTGCCAGAATTCATGAAGAAACCAGAATAGCTGCTGCGATTTCGAAGACCGCACATTGAGTCTTTTGACCACCAATACGCAAGAAAACGCGACTTGGGAGCGCCGGACCAGCTACGAGCGAGTGCTAATGTTGAGACAGATATTAGTTGAGAGGTCCACCCTGCGGTTTCGGCCATTGTGCCTGGAGCGGATCACCACCAAAGGATGTACTGGCTACGAGCCCTGGATATACCTACTCCCAAGACGGTCCCTGCCGCCAAGCTCTGGCAAGTCGCGTGACGGCGTGATGGATGTCCTCCTATGCGCCGCAGCTTAATTGCGACCAATTGCTCCAACAGTGTTAGCACCTGGTCATCACGCGCGCTCGCCGACCAACTTGATATTGCCCGGCGTCAGAGTATGAGCCCCATCCGCATCTTGATCGAAGCCACCCTCCCGCGCGCGCATTTCAAGCACAAGAGTAGATGGGTACTAGCCTTACAGTACGTCCATTCGCAAGACATACCGCCGTCAATTTCTCCAAGTTTATCCGCTCTCGCGGCGGACTCGCCGGGTGCGCTTGTCTGGCTGTTGGCATCAACCGAAAACGGAGGCGGCCAGAAGGGGATTGGAACGAATAGTTGGTCTGATGTCTCGCGATTTCCGCGATCCTGTTGAGCTTTGCTCGAAGAACGGAAGCATGCGCTTCGATACGAAGGATGTCCGGCCCAGTCCGATTCTGCCATTCCCAACCATCCGTAGCCTGTTGGGCAAGATCAGCTCTAAATTGCGCTTTGCTCGCGTCATGCCAACAAAAAGGAGACGGCGCTCTTCTTCCTTGCAGCCCAACGAATGGGGGATGCACCCCTCCACCGCGTTCATGATGTAAACGGCGGTCCATTCCCGGCCTTTGGCAGAGTGGATCGTAGAGATGGTAAGGTGGTTTCTCCCGGCGAGCGAAACAGGAACCACTTGCCGCAAGTTTGCGGCTGCCAGGAAATCGCTTCGGGTTTGATATCGGAGGGCGAATTTCTTCAGTTTGCGCGCCGTTTTCTGACTCAGGGCATCCCCGGAGCCAAGTTCGCGAAGCCAACGACAGACTGTTGCTACTTCCTGCTGCCAGGGCGTTTCATCGAGACTATCGACGAGGTCGGCGAACCTTGCCCACGACGACCGGCTCACCGCTGGCGGACGGCGAGCCAAGAGCCGCTTTCGAGTCAGGCTCCCCTTGAAGGATTCGACAGCCCGAAAAGCAGCGGTGGAATCGAGACCAAATACAGCCTGCAACGCCGACATTCCCGAGACTGCATCACTCGGATTTTGACGCCAGCCTATGATCGCCAAGACGGTTTTGACGCCAGCGTGATCAAAGAACTGTGCACCGCCAGCCTTTCGATACGGGATTTCCAGCCGTTTCAGCTCGGCCTCTAACGGCCGCATCTCTTCTGAAGTTCTAACCAACACAGCCTGCTCTCGCAAACCAATCCCTCGTTCGCAAGCCCGAATAATCCTTTCAGCAATATGCCGAGCTCCAGCCCACTCGTCCCGCACGGTTGAAATCGTGGGCATCGGTCCAGCCTCGTCCTTTGACCAAAGCGTCTTGGCTGTCCGTGAGTCCGATTGACTTATGACCGCATTGCATGCGTCGAGAACTGGTTGCGTTGATCTGTGGCTGCGCGTCAACTTTAACACTTTCGTCCTCGCCGCACGGTCGAGGATGTGCGTTGGCGTTGCGCCATGAAATCCATAGATACATTGGTGATCGTCTCCGACCAGAACCAGACCGTGCCCTTTCGGTCTCAAGTGGTCTAAGATGCGCTCCTGTAGAGGGCTTGTATCCTGGTACTCGTCAACCAGAACGAAATCGAAGCAGTTCCGGATTCGCTCGCCAACGCTCTTATCTCGTAGGAGCCGGTGCCAGAGCGTTAGAAGGTCGTCGTAGTCCAGAACATTGTTGGCTCGTTTTGCCTGGTCATAGGCTCTGAACGCTTCTTTCAGCTCCTGCTCGAACACCGCATATTTGCAGAATGGACCTGCGAGAGCCTTCAGGGACGTTAACCTGTTTGCCCGAAGCGAATAGATGTTTAGGCACTCTTCGGCGTCTGGAAATCCCTTTATGTCGCTGCCGTTCGCTCGTGTAAGCACGCGTTCCATCAGTCGTGCGCTATCGCTCCGGTCTTTAATCGTAACGTTCTTCCTCAGTCCGAGATGGGATCTGTAGCGCTTGATAAAGCGGAGACCGACGGCATGGAACGTGCCGCACCGAGGGGCCCATTTTTTCTCGTTGCCAGTGCTGAGCCCACACATCTTGCGAATGCGCTCGTCTATTTCCTGCGCCGCTGTTAGGTTGAAGGCCAGCACCAAAATGCGGCTTGGTTCGACTCCAAGCCGCATACGATGCGCTGCAAACGCAGCAAGCGTTCTAGTCTTGCCCGTTCCAGCGCCCGCCAATACAAGCAGCGGCTCAGTAGGCAAGATCGTGCCTCCACCGCAACCGTGCAGCACCACGTCCGTTTGTTCTGAAGTGAGAAGGTCCAGGTCGTCTTTACTCATACTAATATGCGCCGCACACGGCGCTCCTCTGCTGGGCTTGTCAAGCTGATTTACAGGGGTGGATCGGATGAATACTGAGCCGTCCGCTCGCTGTGTGTGGCAAGCCAAAACGTCGTACTGCAAAGTGCTGTGGCGAGATCCGGAGATGCAGCTTTCAAGACGCACCTACGTGGACAAGCTGAAACGTTATATCGCGCGATCACGTCGCTGGCTCACCGCCGATGCTGGTTAGCGCCTTCCTCGCATGTCTAATTCCTTCGCCACTTTTTGAAGCGCCTGTGCGCGCAGAGCACTTCCCTCGCCACCAGCAACAAGCAGCCCATTAAGACCAAGGTGCTTCATCGCCTGGAACACCTCGATTCGTTCACCTTTCCGTAGATTGGAAGCGCGCTGCCTCACGTAGAACCGCGACGCACCATCAGACTTCAGCCGCACCTCGCCATCAGGATCGACCCAGGCGTATCGCGTCACCCGGTACGCGTGACTTGGTGGCTTCAGAAGATAAGCGGCGACTTCCGGCAGCTCCCCGTTCGCGACTTGCTTTGCGTGAATTGGCTCGAATTCTTCGACGACAGGTGCGTAGTTTCCGCGTCTCTTGAGCTCCTTAATCAA
The DNA here is from genome assembly GCF_059803455.1 of Bradyrhizobium sp. UFLA05-108. Lineage (NCBI taxonomy): Bacteria > Pseudomonadati > Pseudomonadota > Alphaproteobacteria > Hyphomicrobiales > Nitrobacteraceae > Bradyrhizobium > Bradyrhizobium sp. UFLA05-108. The sequence continues at coordinate 57,580 of NZ_JBANAZ010000010.1, forward strand.
ACGTGCGATCTGCTCATCTGACGAGCCCCACACAAGCGTGTGTGCATGCCAACAGATTGCTTGATTGCCGCATCCGCTGTCACTCGCAGGTAAGCTCGCGTAATAACCGGGTTCGAAAGCTCCGAGGTAGGAGAGCCCACGCAAATCGGCCTGCAGACGGTGCTTCATTCTAGAAAGATCAATGCCTCGCTCATTGACCGAAGCAAGCGCCCCCTTAAGGATGAAGGTAGCGAGAAATATCCGCTGGTCGTGCTCCCAATCACCATTTACGCATAGTCGATTGGCAATTTCCTCACAGAGGTATCGACCTAGCGCAATTCGAGAGTGCGAATTCACCGCCAGCATGCGATCAGCGGCTGAGCACGTCAGCAGACGCCGATCCATCTGAGTTACAGTCCGACGATTGTGCGCGCTATCGAATGCTTCCTTCAATTGCTGATCGGCAGATCGGCACCACTCTTCAATTTCCGACGCTTTGAATAACGACATGTTCCGTTCACTCTCGTTACGACTACGAGAGCGATTTACAGACCGGTGGCAAAATCGAGATGTTCCGGTTTGAGCCGCCAACTATCCAGGTTGAGCCATAGAATAGGTCCTATAATCGGCAGGTCTGTTCTTACATATATAGCGCGACAGCACGACAACCCAACTTCTGTAGGAATGGTCGGCGCACCTCAAAATGCTTCTGCGCTCCTAGCGCGTCGAATGTAGGTGGGTGGACAGCGCCATGCGATACCGGCGCGAGCCATTAATTCCACTCAAAATGTTTGTCTGCGCTCAATGACGCCCACCCTCGCAGATTCGGCAATCACACCGGTCGGGATGACTCCCGTACTGGTAGGGAACAAGCCAGCGCGGCCATGGCCGCGCTTTCTTTGTCGTCGGTTTCCAGTGCAGCCTTTTGTCTAGTGGCCTAAAACTGCCGTCACATCCGTACCGAAAGATGCGTCCGCCCGGCCGGACCCCTGATAGCCAGCGGTAGTATTCTCGACGCAGTCGATTGGGGTGATGGGTAAGATGGCCGGTCGCTGCCGCTCCGATGCACTCGGCCGAATAGGCTTCGCGAAACATCGAAAGGCAGTCCTCGCCGAGGCTGGACGCCAGTTCAAGTTCTAGGGCGATACTGTCCTTGGCGCGATCAAACGCGGGCAAAACCTCAATTTCCGATGGCGTGCAAATGATCAACTGTGCAGCAACATGCCAGCGGGCTCCACCCCACGTCGCGTCGACCATCCCGACCGCGCGGGTTGAAGGCTCGCGCAGCCGGTCGAGCGCTCGCCTCAAAGTTTTGCGAATGGTTGCGATATTCGTATCGGCAAGTTGCCCCCGCTCCTTCGACCACGAAGTTAGGCTGAACTGAAGCCGGTGGACCGGCGCTCCGTCAACGCGCAGCAGTTGCCGAATTGCGGTCTGGTTGTTTCGAAACGAACGGGCCGCTCGGATCGGACAGATGTCCCCGCACTTGCCGCAAGTGCCGGTTTGGCAGCGACGGAAGCGCCGCGCAAGATCGGCGGTCTCTGGACCTTGAGCCAGCCTCGTCCCGATCTCGTCACGCGTTGAAGCTGGGGAACGTGCCATCTGAATCCATAAGCGCAACATCACTCCCCGCCCCGGCGAATAGCGTCGTCATCTCTTTAAGAGAAAGCCGAGCTCAGAAACACATGCTGGCTCGGGCCACCTGATGCCGCCCGAGCCTGATCCGACGAACTAGTCTTTGATCAAGGTGACCTTGTTGACCTCAAACATAACATTCAGCCAATCAGGTTTGTCAGTCCGCATGCCTATTAACTTTACGCGTCGGCCAACTTTTATCGCGTCGAATTCTCTACGCAATTTCGGGCTCATGCTGACCGCAATTTCTGAGTCTGCACCATCATCATCGCTGACATTTTGCGGTGGAGGCTTCTTACGCCTTCGGGATGCCCGCTTGGCCTCGTCGCCGGAGTCCTCGTCATCAGAATCCTCGTCTTCACCTGCCTCGGGATCTCCACCTTCCTCGCCGCCGTTGTTTTCATCCTGCTCCACCTGACCTTCGTCTTCATCGGCGTCCTCATCCGCCTCCTCTTCCTCGTCCGCCTTTTTTCGGCGCGGGTCTTCAGCAGCTGCGATTTTGGCGATTTTTTCGATACCTCCTTGTTTGCGGAGTTCTTCGGCCAGCTCCTCGAGGGGGATCTTCCTGACGTCGTGGAGGAACTCGACAGCCCTCGCTGCTTTCCAGGCCAGCTTCTCAGCATGGATTACGAATAATACTGCCGCAAACGTAATCCAGCTTCTACGCCCAGTTTCGACAGCAGGCCTTTCGACCTCCGCGGTACGGATGAACGCTTCGAGTTCTTCCTCATCCGCCCTAAGTCTCACGACCTCAGCCATTACTCCAGCCAAAATTTCATACTGCGACGCGCGATATCCCATCTTGGCAACCTTATATCGCCGCTTCAGTTTCTTTAACTTATCAAGAGAGCCAGTCACTTTACGCCGCCTCCATTGACGCCCATCACGACTAAGAACCGCCAACCAGGCGCACCGGTCCAACCCTCACCGGCTTTGAGCGTTGCGGCTCCGAAATCTCGGGGCTCCGTTTCGCGACCTTGAGCTGCCGGGACTACCGGCACATTGAGTGAGCGTATAATTTCTGTTTCTGCTTGATTTTCGGATATTCTGTACATCTGCATTTCTCTCTCCCAATCGATGCACCGAGACAGTCGAACGGGCGAAATTTGCCGGCAAGGTCTTGCCAAATTTGCAGAAGGAAATTTCGGCAAGGCCGCCGTGGGCTCAAGAGGCCAATACACCCAAATAGGCCGCCGTTACGATCATCAATCGGCTGCTTTGGCGCCGCGCGGACTTATGTTAAAGTCGCTAGTTAGCCAAGCTTGTTCAAACCGCTGATCGGATTGATGGTTTCCTGCGCCTATCGGAGTTACAGTGGCATATCAACGAAAGCTCGAGCGCGACAAAGCAGCATGGCTCACCTTGGCCGAGACAGTTTCGCACGTCATGTCAGCTGAGGGGATTCTGTTACGCGCAACTACTGCGAGCAGAACGACCACCGAAAAGAAGGACGGTGCAACCCACTGCGAATTCATGTCCTCTGATCTCTTCCCTGCGCCGACTCCTCACGACGAAGCACTCACGCAGATCAGATGGGCGTTACACGACGGCGAGATTCCGATTAGGTGGGCGCAAGACACATGGCCTACTGGCAAGTCCTACCATGACAACACGATATTTGCTCTGGACTTACCGCCCTCTTTTGGACCATTTTGGCGGTACGCCGAAATCGTCCCTTCAAAGAGCTACGCGGTAAAGGACGTTACTCCCCTTGCTTTTGGAGGGTTTGTCGACGATTGCTTAGCCAATAAGCGGCTGCGCCAGCTTCTTTTACTTCGGGACCGGGTAATTGAGCTCTGGCCTGTTCGGACAAATAGGCAGGCCCCGTCAGATAGACTTGGCGTCACCACCGAGCGGGCTATGGAGCTCATTCGTCAAAGGGCGAGAGAACTCTATCAGAGTGAACAGCCCAATATTGTGCAAGCGGAACAGCGTATCGGCGAGCTGGTACCAGGTATTGGTAGAAAAGTGATCCGGGCGGTTCTGCAGGAAGACGAGTTTGCAAGCCGCCGGAAGCCAGCCGGCAATAGCCCGAAGCGGTCGAAGCGTTAATCTTGCCAAATTCTCGCGTGGCAAAGTTGGCAAGACGTTGCTGGCAATACTGACAGGTTGTTCAATCCGTTTTGCCGTTCGCGGAGCCAGATGCCTGGGTTCAAACTCGGGTCAAGCTTGATTTCGTTTCGGCGTGATATTCAACCAAACGGAATCTTCATGCCGCGCCGTCCGGCCAAGGTCACACAAGCAGATATCGCACGAGTGCTTCGGGCGGCCAAAGAGGCCGGCGCAAACGAAGTCGTTGTCGAGAACGATGGCGTCATCCGGATCGTTCTCGCACGGGGAGCTGTGGGATATCGAACCAAGCCTGGGCCGCTAGACCCAGAATGGATCCCGTCAAAGGCGCTGCAGAACCACATCAAGGCCACCGAAACCCGTTGAAATGCACCTTTTTCCGTTGATGCAGATCCGGCCGATTCTTAGACTCCAAGCATTGGTTCGTGGAGGAACCGGATGCTTGAGGGCGAGAGGTGCGATCCCCGCGCAGCGGGAGATCGCCGGATGTACCTGTACTTCAATTATTCAGAATGCGGGTCCTTGCGGTGGTACGTCAAAATTAGCCGTAGGGGTCGTCGTATCGGGATACGCGAAGTGTACGGAACGCCAGCATTTGACGCAGCCTACGAGGCTGGCGTCGTCGCGCTTGGGGGCGTGATACGCATGCGGCGCGTCAAAGCACTCCAACGGCCTGAGCAACCAGAGCGTCGCTATCTGTATGTCGACGTTAGCCAGCGCGGTCAGGTTCGCTATTACGTCCAGCTCCGGAACAAGCTTCCGAAGATCCGGATCAGGGCAGAATTTGGCACGCCCGAATTCGCGACGGAGGTTGATGCAGCCATTGAGAGTCAGATCGCTCTCTTCGGCAACCCAGGCGATTTTCGCAACGCTCAAAAGCAGCGCAACGAAGACCGCCCTGCTGTCTCCTCAACGCCAGCACAACCCGGTACGCTGCGTTGGTATTGGAGTGGCTATCGTCAAAGCGATCATTGGCTCGGCGATCTCAGCGTCGGGCATGAAGGCCTGTCAGCGTCGACACGGCAGCAGCGCACTGGCCTGATCGAGAGCCTGTTGCCTGACAACGGCGATAAACCTTTCGCGGTTTTGACGCGGAAGGTCATCAAGGCCGAAATGAAAGCCCGTACTCCCTCTCAAGCCGGTAATCTGCTGTCGGCACTGCGGGGCATGATCCGGTGGATGGTCGATGAGGGCCATCTGGACGAGGACGACGACCCGACCATTGGCCTGCGGTCAGGAAAAGCAAAGGCGTCGCGGGAGAGCGGCGGTTTCGTTCCCTGGACCGACGAAGACATGGTGCTCTATCGCCAAAAATGGCCGCTCGGCACCGAGGCACGGCTGATGCTGGACATCTTGGCGTTCACGTTCCTGAGGCTCGGGGACGCCCACCGGTTTGGACCGCCTCACCTGCGGCAGGTCGTCCGCCAGATGGCGGTTCAGATCGCGACCGAGAAGAGCAAAGGCAATACGACGGTGACCGTCCCGGTGCACCCGGCGTTTGCAGAGAGCCTACGGGCGGCTCGCGCGGCGGGCATCGTTGGCGACGATGTCTTTACCGGCAAGCGGGTGCGCGGCCACGTGGTCACCATGAATAAGAAGGCCTGGGCGGCGAAGTTCAAGAAGTACGCCATCTTGGCCGGCGTCAACGAGCCGAAGAAGAGCTGCCACGGTGTCCGCAAGGCACGCGCCGAAGTGGCGGCGTACGCCGACTGCACTGAGAGCCAGATGATGGCCATGTTCGGTTGGACCGACCCAAAAATGCCGGCGCACTACATTGCCCAGGCGAATCGGGAGAAGCTTGGCTTGACCGGCATGGACAAGGTTGTCGCGTTCGATCAGAGCCAACACGCCTTGAACGACTTGGGCGGATTCATCGCCGAGAACAGCACGGGAACCCAGACCAAGAACGATGTGGTAACATTCCCGGGTAACTTCCGGAAAAAAGCCTAACGTTATCAAGGTCAAATGTGGGTTTATGGTGCGCTCGGAGGGACTCGAACCCCCACGGTGTTACCCACTGCCACCTCAAGGCAGCGCGTCTACCAGTTCCGCCACGAGCGCTTTAAGAAGCCGGCTTGGGCTCGCGCCGGCCGGATCAACCGGCGCCGATCTAACAAATCCATCAGGGGGGTACAAGCCTGCTGAGGCCGCAAATTCCACAAGCTTCTGAGGAAAGTTTCGCCCCTGCCCGCGCCGTTACCGTGTCCCGGGCGAGCGAGGCAGCATCTGCTTGACCTCGACCGCGATCCGGTTGCGGTCGACCAGCACGACGCCGCTGGCGACGGGCAGATTATTGGCCAAAACCTTGACCTCGTCGGCCTCGGTTGCGTCCAGTTCGATGATGGCGCCGCGGGAAAGACGTAATACCTGATGGATCGGCATGGTGGTCGTCCCGAGGACGACCATGAGATCCACGGTGACTTTATCGAGAGTGGGCACGTCAGCACCGCCGCAACTGGAGACTCTGCATTTGCACCTGCGATGATCACCACGTTATGGTTAGCCAATGGTTAATAAGCCCGAAAACGACCGCGAAGACCTCGATTTGACCCCGTTTTCCGCCTTCTCGGGCCCGCCCGTGGCGTGGCGGATTTCGGACGCCCCCGTGCCTTATCCCGAAGCCGTCGCAGCCATGGAGGCGCGCGTCACGGCCATTGCGGCGGGCGAGGCGTCGGAACTCGTCTGGCTGCTCGAGCATCCCCCGCTTTATACCTCCGGCACCTCCGCCAAGGCCTCCGACCTGCTCGATCCGCGCTTTCCCACCTTCGCCACGGGGCGGGGCGGGCAACTGACCTATCACGGGCCCGGCCAGAGGGTCGCCTATGTGATGCTTGACCTCAAGCGCCGCCGGCCGGACGTGCGGGCCTATGTCGCGAGCCTGGAGGAATGGATCTTGCGCACGCTCGACGCCTTCAACGTCCGCGGCGAGCGGCGCGAGGACCGGGTCGGTGTCTGGGTGAAGCGGCCGGACAAGGGGCCCGGTCATGAGGACAAGATCGCCGCGATCGGCGTGCGGCTGAAGCGCTGGGTGTCGTTCCACGGCATCGCCATCAATGTCGAGCCGGACCTGTCGCACTTCTCGGGAATCGTGCCTTGCGGCGTCGCCGATCCCCGCTACGGCGTGACCTCGCTGGTCGACCTCGGCCACCTCGTGACGATGGCCGATGTCGACATCGCGCTCCGGCAGGCCTTTGAGGAGCTGTTCGGGCCCACCAAGGCCCTGCTCCCGGAGGCCGCGGCTTAAGCTGCCGCGCGCTCCGGCGCGACTTCGAGCTTGCCGGCGATATAGCGGCGTTCCTGGGTGAGGCCGCCGAAGCCGTAGGCATCGCCCCTCACCTCGTCGACATGCAGATAGGTCTCGTGGTGCAGAGGTCCGAGAAGCTCGGCCATGCGCCTGAACATGGCGGCGAGATAGGCGGCCTTCTCGTCCTTGGTGTTGGTGCCCTCGGAGACGTGGATATCGATCCAATAGCTGGCAAGCTTCTGCTCGGCGAGCGACCTGCCGCCGGCGAACCAGTCGCTCGCGTCGACCGATTTCACGATGATCGCGGTGACCTTGGGATCCTTATGCAGGATCTCTGCGGTGAGCTCGGACACGGTGCTGGCGATGTCGGCCTTGAGCGACGACGACTGGCGGGAGGTCGAATACGACACGGTGATCAGAGGCATGATTGGTTCTCCTTGAAAGGCGCGCTGGCTGCCGCGCGCGTCCAGGGAAAACTAGACCTCGCCCCATCATTTTGGTATCTTATTTATACTGATATCAATGATAACGTTCTATAATGACAGCCACACTCGACATCGCCACGGTGCAGGCCTTCCTGCTGATCGCCGACCTCCAGAGCTTTACGCGCGCGGCTGAGGCGCTCGGGACAACGCAGGCCGCTGTGAGCCTCAAGCTGCAGCGACTCGAAACGCTGCTTGGAAAACGCCTCGTCGAGCGCTCACCACGCGCGGTCAGGCTGACGGCCCACGGCGCAGGTTTTCTCGATCGCGCCCGCGCACTGGTGACGGCGCATGACCGTGCGCTGTCGGACGGGGCATCGGCCCCACAGTCCCTGTCGCTCGGCATTTCCGATCATGCCGCAGGACCCGAGCTCGTACCACTGCTCGAACGCCTGCACGCGATGACCTCAAACCTCACCCTCGCAGTCACCATCGGCTTCTCGCGGGAGATGCTTGATGCCTACGACAAAGGCGAGATCGATGCGGTGATCGTGCGCCAGGAAGGTAGCCGGCGCGGCGGCGAGAAGCTTGCCGAGGACGAGTTCGGTTGGTTTGCGTCAAGAGGCTTTACCGTGCCGAAGGGAGAGCCTCTGCCGCTCGCAACGCTCGCCCCGCCATGTGGCGTCCGCGCCGTCGCCGTGCGCGCGCTCGACAAGGCCGGCCTCGCCTGGCGCGAACGCTTTGTCGGCGGTGGCGTCACCGCAGTGGTTGCCGCGGTCCTCGCAGGCCTCGCCGTCGCACCGCTGGCGCGGCGGATCGCGCCGCCTGGGCTGGCCGATATCGGGCCGGCACACAAGCTGCCCAAGCTGGCGGCATCAAAGCTGATGCTGCACTCGAAGGTCAGCGACCCCGCCAAGCTCGCCGCACTGCGTACGGTGGCAGCGACCTTTCGCAGTGCCGCGACCTAAGCCTCACAAAATCGCCTCGAATGCACTGCGCAACGTCTCGTGCCGGAACACAAAACCGCGGCTCAGCGCCTTGTTCGGCAGCACACGCTGGCCACCGAGCAGGAGCTCGTCGGCAACACCGCCACCGATCCGGCGGAGCAGGCTTGCCGGAATGCGAAACACCGCAGGCCGATGCAGGCGGCGGGCAAGCTCGTCGGTGAACTTTGCGTTGGTGACGGGGATTACGCTATTTGGCTTTACCCAGCGGCAGCAGATTGGCGATCTTCTCGCCGAGCTTCATCAGCGCGATCAGCCGCGGGCGCGGTACTTTCAGCATCTGCATGAACCAGTGGTCGGCGAGCTCGGTGAAGGCGAGCATCTCCTTCAGCCGCTTGGCTGCGACCGGGCTGATCGCGGGATCATCGGCGGCATCCGTCACGCAGGCCCGCAGGGCCGCGACTGCAGGATCGATCTCCCGCTCCTTGCGTCGCGCCGCGATCCGCGCCGCCACCTCCCAGATGTCGGTCTCCGCCTCGAAATGATCGCGGCGGTCGCCGAGGATCGGCACACGGCGGATCAAATTCCAGGCCAGGAGCTCCTTGATCGAGTTGGAGACGTTGGAGCGCGCCATGCCGAGCGTCTCGGCGATGTCCTCCGCCGTCATCGGCACTTCCGCGAGATAGAGCAACCCATGGATCTGGCTGACGGAGCGGTTGACGCCCCACTCGTCTCCCATGTCGCCCCAGTGCAGGATGAAGCGCTCGACCGTGGCAGGCAATTTCTTCTTACCTGTTATTTCTGTCATAACAGAAATATCTGACGATATCGATTTCCTGTCAAGTTATCCTTGAGGCCTCTGGCTTGCATACTGTTCCCGACATTTGCCTAAAAAGGGTTCAGGCGCGCGGAACAATGACCGGCCCGCGGCGTTTGTTCCGGTCGAGGCGGGGTCCAGAATGGCGCAAAAGTTCAGACAACAGCGAGACTTGTTCGATAGCGAGCGCAGTTTCAGGCTGTTGGTTGAGGGGGTTGCGGACTACGCCCTTTATATGCTCGATCCCACCGGCGTCATCACCAGCTGGAACATCGGCGGCCAGCGCATCAAGGGCTATTCGCCCGAGGAAATCGTCGGCCAGCATTTTTCGCGCTTCTATACCGAAATCGATCGCGCCAGCGGCAAGCCCGCCCGTGCGCTCAAAATCGCGCGGGAACAGGGCCGCTACGAGGAGGAAGGCTGGCGCGTCCGCAAGGACGGCACCTTCTTCTGGGCGAGCGTCGTGATCGATCCGATCTACGAGAACGGCGAGCTCATCGGCTTTGCCAAGATCACCCGCGACATCACCGAACGCCGCAACGCCCAGCTCAAGCTCGAGGCGATGCAGAAGCAGCTCGCGGAGTCCCAGAAGTTCGACGCGCTCGGCCAGCTCACTGGCGGCGTCGCGCACGACTTCAACAACCTCTTGATGATCATCAGCGGCAGCCTTCACGTTCTCAAGCGGAGCGCCGAGCCCGACGCCAAGCTCGAGCGTGCGATTTCCGCGATCGACACGGCCACCAAGCGCGGCGCCGCCCTAACTGCCCAGCTCCTGACCTTCGCCCGGCGGCAGAGCGTCAATCCCCAGGCAATCCGTTTCGACGAGCGGATCGAGGCGATCCGCGAGGTGCTCCATGCCGGTCTCGGCAGCACCGTGCGGCTCGCCTTCGACATCGATCGGAGCGTCTGGCCGATCAAGGCCGACGTCTCCGAACTCGAGACCGGATTGCTCAATCTCGTGATCAATGCGCGCGACGCGATGCCTGACGGCGGCACCGTGACGATCGGCGCCCGCAATGCGGTGCTGTCCGAGCCGCTTCACGCCGGCGAGTTCGTGGCCATCAGCGTTGCCGACACCGGCCTCGGCATCCCCTCCGACGTGCTCGACAAGATCTTCGAGCCGTTCTTCACGACCAAGCCGGTCGGCAAGGGCACCGGGCTCGGCTTGTCCCAGGTGCACGGCTTTGCCCATCAGGCGGGCGGCACTGTGAAGGTGACCAGCGAACTCGGCAAGGGCACGACATTCACCATTTTCCTGCCGCGCGAGACGAGCGAACCACAACGCGAAGCCGCCACCGCGCCCTCGCGCGGCAGCGGCACCGTGCTTTTGGTCGAGGACAATCCGGACGTCGCGCTGGTCAGCATCGGGCTTCTGGAGCAGCTCGGCTATCAGGTGCGTCGCGTCTCGGATGCCGAGGAGGCACTGCGCGAGATTGAACTCGACGGCGTCGACTTCGTGTTCTCCGACATCGTGATGCCCGGCAAGATGGACGGGCTCACCCTCGCCCACCGCCTGCGTCAGCTCCGCCCCGGCCTGCCGATCCTGCTCGCGACCGGCTACAGCGACGCGGCCTCCGACGTGCGCGGTGATTTCCCGATCCTGCGCAAGCCCTACGAGATCCATGAGCTCAGCGACGCCATCGCCAAGCTGCCGCGGTGAACCTACATCGTCGGCAACACCGAAAACGCTTCCCCTGCCCGCCGCAGATTCAAATCGTCCTCATCTGCTGTTTCGCTGGTGACGTTATCGACGCGCGAGGACGGCGGACCATGCCGGCACAAGGCGACCATTTCGGCGACGCGGGTCGGCGCTCCCGCAAACAGCGCCTCCACGCTGCCGTCGCGCCGGTTGCGCACCCAACCTTCCAGTCCGCTCGCGCTCGCCTGGTATTCGACCCAGGCGCGATAGCCGACGCCTTGCACGCGGCCGCGGATCATGACCTGGAGGATGGCCCGGCTCATCTCTTCGACCCGAGGAAATCGGCACTGCGCGCTTTCACATCATCCTCGCGCATGATGCGGCCCGTCAGCTCCGACGATGCGAGGCCTTTGAGGTTTTTCGGCGGCGTGCCCTCGCGTAGCGCCTTCAGCGTGGCGTGGACGGCCTGCGCTGCCGCAACGATCGGTGCGTGGCCTTGCAGCGCGACGCGCACACGCTGGCCGACTAGATAGTCGAGCGCGTTCAGTTCGTCCGGCGCGCCGCCCAGCACGATCGGCAGACGCGTGGCGGCTGCGATCGCCTCGAGCTCGGCGCGCGACTCGATGCCGGTGAAGAACAAGGCATCGACGCCGGTGGCCTCATAGGCCTGCGCGCGCCTGATGGTGTCCTCGATCGAGGTGACTGCGGCGGCACCCGTGCGGCCCATGATGACCAGCGAGGGATCGCTGCGGCCACCGAGCGCCGCCTTCATCTTGCCGACGCCCTCTTCCAGCGAGATGAGCTGTGTCTTTGCTTCGCCAAACGCCTGCGGCAACAGTGTGTCCTCGATGGTGAGGCCGGCGCAGCCGGCGGCCTCGAGCTCTTGCACCGTGCGACGAACATTGAGCGCGTTGCCATAGCCGTGATCGGCATCGACCAGCACCGGCAGCGCGGAAGCCCGCGACATCCGCCGCATCTGCTCGGCAAGTTCGGTGAGGGTGATCAGTGCGATGTCGGGATCGCCGAGCACGGCGAGCGAGGCCACCGAGCCGCCGAACATGCCCATCTCGAAGCCGAGATCCTCGGCGAGCCGGATCGAGATCGCGTCATAGACCGAGCCGGGACGGATGCAGCCCTGCCCGGTGAGGATCGATCGCAGTTTTTCGCGGCGTTGGCGGAAGGCCATGGTTTCCTCGCTGCCAGTTCCTCATCCTGAGGAGCGCGGAACGCGCGTCTCGAAGGATGAAGGCCCGGCTCTTGGCCTCGCCCTTCGAGAGGCGCACGAAGAGCGCGCTCCTCAGGGTGAGGGTCTACCGCCGTGGCGTTGGCGGTCACGCAAACTCCAGGATCAGCGCGTCCACCGCGAGGGTGGCGCCAGCGCTGGCGTGAATCTTCTTCACCGTGCCGTCGCGCTCGGCGCGCAGCACGTTCTGCATCTTCATGGCTTCAACGACCGCAAGCGTCTCTCCGGCCTTGACCTCCTGCCCTTCGGCGACTGCGATTGAGACGACGAGCCCGGGCATCGGACAGAGCAGCTTCTTGCCCGTGTCGGAGGCCGTCGTCACCGGCATCAGCCGCGCCGAAGACGCTTCCGTCTCTGTCCAGACATAGACCGGCACCTCGACGCCCTGATGGGCGAGCCGAACGCCATTCGGAATGGGGCGCACCTGCACGGCGATGAAATGGCCGTCGATGGTGCCCTGCCAGACTGGCTCGCCCGGCTTCCACGGCGATTCCAGCAGATGGCCATTGCCCGCCTTGCCCTCGGCATCGAGGAAACGCACCGCGATCGCCTCGCCTTCGCGCGCGATCTCGAGTGCGATCTCCTCGCGGTCGAGCCAGACGGCGCGGCGGCGCTCGCGCTGCACGATGCGGCCGCCGAGCTGGCCGGAAATCTGGCGCTTGCGCTCGCCGAGCACGTGATCGATGGCGGCGCCGACGGCGGCGATCCGCCGCGCTATGTCGCCTTCAGGCACGCGCGCCGAGAAACCCTTCGGAAACTCCTCGGCGATGAAGCCGGTCGAGAGCCGTCCTTCGCGCCAGCGCGGATGGTTCATCAGCGCGGAGAGGAACGGAATGTTGTGGCGGATGCCGTCGACATAGAACGCGTCGAGCGCAGTCGCCTGCGCCTCGATCGCTGCGGCGCGCGAGGGCGCGTGGGTGACGAGCTTGGCGATCATCGGATCGTAGTGAATTGAGATCTCGCCGCCCTCCTGCACGCCGGTGTCGTTGCGCACGGTGATGCCGTCCTTGCTTAGCTCCGCCGGCGGGCGGTATTTCACGAGGCGGCCGATCGAGGGCAGGAAGTTGCGGAAAGGATCTTCGGCGTAAAGACGCGACTCCACCGCCCAGCCGGTCAGCGCGACGTCCTTCTGCGCGATGGCGAGCTTCTCGCCGGCAGCGACCCGGATCATCTGCTCGACGAGATCGATGCCGGTGACGAGCTCAGTCACGGGATGCTCGACCTGGAGGCGGGTGTTCATCTCGAGGAAATAGAAGCTCTTGTCCTGGCCCGCGACGAATTCGACCGTGCCGGCGGAATCATAATTCACCGCCTTCGCCAGCGCGACCGCCTGCTCGCCCATCTTGCGGCGTGTGGTCTCATCGAGCAGCGGCGACGGTGCCTCCTCGATGACCTTCTGGTTGCGACGCTGGATCGAGCATTCGCGCTCGCCGAGATAGATCACGTTGCCGTGCTTGTCGCCCAGCACCTGGATCTCGATGTGGCGGGGATCGACGATAAATTTTTCGACGAAGACGCGGTCGTCGCCGAACGAGGCCTTGGCTTCGGCTTTCGCCAGATTGAAGCCTTCGGCGACCTCGCTCTTCGAGTGCGCAATGCGCATGCCCTTGCCGCCACCGCCGGCGGACGCCTTGATCATCACGGGATAGCCGATCTCGTCGGCAATGCGCACCGCATGCTTGTCGTCTTCGATGACGCCGAGATAGCCGGGCACGGTCGAGACTTTTGCCTTGGCAGCCGCCTTCTTGGACTCGATCTTGTCGCCCATCGCCGCGATCGCGCCCGGGTTCGGGCCAATGAACACGATACCGGCTGCCTCCAGCGCACGCGGAAATGCCTCGCGCTCGGACAGGAAGCCGTAGCCGGGATGCACAGCCTGCGCGCCCGTCTTGCGACAGGCCTCCACGATCCTCTCGATCACCAGATAACTCTCGGCCGCGGCCGGCGGCCCGATCAGGACCGCCTCGTCGGCCATCTCGACATGCAGGGCATCACGGTCGGCCTCGGAATAGACCGCGACCGTCTCAATTCCCATCCGGCGGGCAGTCTTGATGACCCGGCAGGCGATTTCGCCGCGATTGGCGATCAGGATGCGTTTGAACATGCTTTTCTTGGTTCTTCGACCTTGGGCGGGACCCCTCCCTCACCCGTTCGGGCTGATGGGACAGGGCCGTGACATGTCCGTGGTACAGCAAAATGGGCCGGAGGCAACGGTCTAAATCCGCTCGCCGCCCTGGCGTACCAGCGATCCGTGCCTGCCCTTATCGCCTTCCCAAAGCCGGCCTTATCGATCCCTATCTGCTATCGACCTTTGCGGCGCCTCGCACCAATTCGTGGACAAAGCCCAACTTCCCGATCACAGCCGGTGACAGGATGAAGGGATAGAGGTCGCGGGCGCCCATCGCCCGGTTCACGCTGTTGATGGCAAAGGTGAAGGGCAGCCATGCATTGACGAGCTTCTCGACATTAGCCGCCACATAGGGGTTGAAGCGGATCCGCGCCGTCAGCTCGCCGTCCCGATCGATCCTGGGGCGCACCTCCATGCCGAACTCGGCAGCCATCTCGAGCGTGTCGACGATGTGGAGGTAGTGGGCCCAGGTCTCGGCGAAGTCCTCCCAGGGATGCGTGGTCGCATAGGCGGAGACGTAGTTCTGCTGCCAGTCCGGCGGCGGCCCCTCTGCATAGTGGCGCTGGAGCGCCTGCCCGTAGTCGATCTGTTCGTCGCCGAACGTCGCGCGGAATTCGCCGAGCTTGCCACCGTCGCGCACCAGCACGTCCCAAAAATAGTGCCCGACCTCGTGACGGAAATGCCCGAGCAGCGTGCGGTACGGCTCACCCATCTCGAGCCTGCGCCGCTCGCGTTCGATGTCATTGGCTTCGGTGAGCGCGATCGTGATAAGGCCGTTGTCATGGCCGGTCATGATCCGCTGGCCGCTGAAGGGATCATCGGCAAGGAAGTTGAAGATCAGCCCGTGCGCGGGATCTTCTGCCCGCGTCGTCAGCGGCAGCCTCCATCGCAGAATCGAATAGAACAGCCGGTGCTTGGCCACCTCGAGCTCGCGCCAGCCGGCAAGCTGCGTCCGATCGGACAGGTCGGGCACCGTGCCGTTGTGCCGGCAGGCGCGGCAGTAGAGATCGCTGCTGCCGGGCTCGGTCAGCCAGTTGCAGGCGTCGAACTGGGCATTGGCGCACAACAGGCGGCCCTTGCCCTTGTCAGCCAGCGTCGTCCAGGCCGTCCCGTCGGGCTCGATTGCGGAGAGCATCTCTTTCTCGGGAAGGAAGGCAACCCGGTGGCCGCAGCGTTCGCAGGCGCGGTTCTCGAAATAGAGGACGTTGCTGCATGCCTGGCAGACAAATAACTTCAAGGTTTACATCCCCCGGCAGGAATCTCTTGGGTCTATCTTGAACCTATTTCGAACCCATTCTGGGCTCGGCGACGACGCTTCGCGACGTTAATCGTTCCTGCGAACGGAACAAATTCCTCGGGCGTGACGTTGATCCTCCGTCCACACTTCTCCGACATCATTCGCCCCTTCATCGTTGCTATGGGTAGCCATCGCGCCCGGACTGTGTGAGAATTGCTCCGGCACGTGCATCACAGCGGCCGACCCCTTGAACGATCCTTTGCCCGAGACCATCGCCGCCGAAAGGCTGCGCCAGCATCTGGATGAGATCGCCCGCGAGCGCGACAACGCCTATCGCGCGTTGCAGGAGCGCGGGGCTGAGCTTGCGCGCATCCAGCGCATCGCCGGCGTCGGTGGCCTTGAGATCGATTTCCGTGATGGCGTCAGGAACCGCCGCACCCCCGAATATCTCCTGATCCACGGCCTTCCGCCGGAGGCCGCCAGCGAGACCTACGAAGACTGGGCTGGCCGCATCCATCCCGAGGACCGCGAGCGGACGGTCCAGCACCTCTTCGGCGTCCTCAAAAGCGAGAGCGAAGATTATTCGGACACCTACCGCATCACCCGCCCCAACGACGGCGAAGTGCGCTGGATCCGCGTCGTCGGCAAGATCGAGCGCGATGCGGACGGCCGCGCGGTGCGGCTGGTCGGCGCGGACCTCGACGTCACCGACCAGATGCTGGCGCAGGCGACCTTACGGGAAAGCGAGGAACGCTTCCGCCTGATCGCCGATAGCGCGCCGGTGCCGATCTGGGTCACCAAGCTCGACCGCAAGCGTTCTTTCGCCAACCAGGCCTATGTCGACTTCCTCGGCCTGCCCTTCGAGGAGGCGATCGATTTCGACTGGCGCAAGGTGCTGCACCCGGACGACCTGCCGCAGGTGCTCCAGCAATCCGTGCAGGGCGAGGCTTCGCTAAAACCCTTCGTGCTGGAAGCCCGTTACAGGCGCGCCGACGGCCAGTGGCGCTGGCTGCGCTCGGAATCCCAACCACGCTGGGACCCCAATGGCAAGCATATCGGCTTCATCGGCGTCGCCCACGACATCACCGCCGCCAAGCAGGCCGAGATCGAGCTCAGGCAGCTCAACGAAACGCTGGAAGAGCGCATCACCGAGCGCACCTCGCAGCTCGAAGCCAACGAGGCCCGGCTGCGTGCGATCCTGGAGACCAGCAACCAGTACCAGGGCCTGCTCAACCTCGAAGGTGACCTGCTCTACGCCAACACAACGGCGCTCGCGGGTATCCGCGCCGCTCCGCGAGACGTCATCGGAAAGCGGTTCTGGGAGACGCCGTGGTTCACCGCGACCGAAGGCATGTCGGCGATGGTCCGTAACGCCTTCGATACGGTCCTGACGGGCGAAGCGGTGCGGATGGAGATGCTGCTCCGTCTTCCCATCGGCGAACGCTGGTTCGATTTCAGCATCCGCCCCTTGCTCGACCAGCACGGCAAGATTTCCGGCGCCGTGCCCGAAGCCGTCGACATCACCGAGCGCCGCCGCGGCGAGGAGGCGCTGCGCCAGTCGCAGAAGATGGAGGCGATCGGCCAGCTCACCGGCGGCGTCGCGCATGATTTCAACAACCTCCTCACCATCATCCGCTCGGCCACCGACTTTTTGCGCCGGCGCGAGCTGCCGGAGGAACGACGGCGGCGCTACGTCGATGCGATCTCCGAGACGGTCGAGCGCGCCTCGAACCTGACGGCACAGCTGCTCGCCTTTGCGCGGAGGCAGCCTTTGAAGCCGCAGGTCTTCAACGTCGGCATGCAGGTCGAAAGCGTGGCGCAGCTGGTACGGCCGCTGGTCGGAGGCCGCATCGAGATCGCGGTCGACGTGCACGATCCAGACTGCTTTACCATCGCCGACATCGCGCAGTTCGAGACCGCGCTGATCAACCTCGCCATCAACGCACGCGATGCGATGAAGGACGAAGGGCGCCTGACGATCGCGGTCCGCAAGCTCAAGGGCATCCCTGCCTTGCGCGCACAATCCGCGCGCAGCGGCGATTTCGTTGCGATCTCGGTCCACGACACCGGCTCTGGTATCGCGCCGGAAAATCTCGAGGCGATCTTCGAGCCGTTCTTCACGACCAAGGAGGTCGGCAAAGGCACCGGGCTCGGCCTCAGCCAGGCCTTCGGCTTTGCCAAACAGTCCGAAGGCGACATCGCGGTCGAGAGTAGCGTCGGACAGGGCGCGACCTTCACGATCTACTTGCCGCAGGCGCCGAGCCCCACACTGGCCGCGGAAGGAGCGTCGCTGATGAGCGAACCCGCCGCCACGGGACGTGGCTATCGCGTGCTGGTGGTCGAGGACAATGACGACGTCGGCCGCTTCTCCACAGAACTGCTCGAAGACCTCGGCTATGTCGTACGCCGCGTCGCGAACGCCAATGCGGCGCTGGCCATCCTTGGCGAGAACGAATTCGCCGTCGATCTCGTGTTCTCCGACGTCATCATGCCCGGCATGAACGGCGTGGAGCTCGCCGGCGTGATCCGCGATCGCTATCCGGGCCTGCCGGTGGTGCTCACCTCCGGCTACAGCAACGTACTCGCCGAAAGCGCCCATCGCGGCTTCGAGCTGATCCAGAAGCCGTATTCAGTCGAGTCGCTGTCGCGCATCCTGCGCAAGGCGATGGCGGAAAAGGTCTCGGTGGCGAGGTGAGCAGAGGCCATCACACCCAGTCGTCATCCCGGACAAGCGCAGCGAAGCGGAGCGCAGATCCGGGATCCATAACCCCAGGGATTGTGGCGCGAGCTGGCAACCGCCAATCTTCGCCAAACTTAATCCTTGGGTTATGGGTCCCGGCCTACGCCGGGACGACGGCGCAGTATTTGGCTGCCTGCCCGCACAACGACAACTGAACGACAACGCATCAGGAATCCCCATGAAACCCGCCCTCCTCTCCGCCTGGCAGACCTGGGCGTTGCTCTCCGCCTGCTTTGCCGCGCTGACTGCGATCTTCGCCAAGGTCGGGGTGGAGAACATCAACCCGGATCTTGCAACCTTCATCCGCACCATCGTGGTGCTGCTCGCCTTCTCGGTGCTGTTGTTCCTCACCGGCCAATTCACCGCGCCGTCGGCGATCTCGTCAAAAACCTGGCTATTCCTGGTCCTGTCGGGACTCGCCACCGGCGCGTCCTGGCTTTGCTATTTTCGCGCGCTCAAGCTCGGGCCGGCAACGCTAGTGGCTCCGATCGACAAGCTCAGCGTCGTGCTGGTGGCGCTGTTCGCCTTCGCGTTTCTCGGCGAGCGCCCGACCGCGCAGGGCTGGATCGGCATCGCCATGATCGGCGCCGGCGCGGTGCTGCTGGCGGTCAAGTTGTAACAACGCGCTCGCGCTGATGTGAGCGAACCAATCTGCTCCGACATCGGTTTCTCGCAGGGCGAATTCTGCGCCTCGATCGAGATTCGCAATGTCGAAGCGCAGTTTGAGCGAAGAGGTGCAAGCCGGCCGCGCGCTGGACGCAGCGAATTTCTTCCTCGCCGATGTCCGCGACGGGCTTGGGCCCTATCTTGCCGTCTATCTGCTCACCGAGCAGCAATGGGACGAGGCGCGTATCGGCATCGTGATGTCAGTTGCGACAGTCGCCGGCATCGTGGCGCAGACGCCCGCCGGCGCGCTGGTCGACGCAACCAGGGCAAAACGGCTCGTGATGGTCGTTGCCGCGGTCGTCGTGACGGCATCCTCGCTCTTGCTTCCGGTGTGGCCAGGCTTCTGGGCGGTCGCGGTCTCACAAGGGCTGGCACACACGTCGGCGGTCGTGTTTCCGCCCGTGATCGCCGCCATCTCGCTCGGCGTCTTCGGCCACAGCGCGTTCACGGCGCGGATCGGGCGCAACGAGACCTTCAATCACGCGGGCAATGCGGTCGCCGCCGCCATCGCCGGCGTTGCAGCCTACTGGTTCGGACCAAGCGTCGTGTTCTATCTCCTTGGCGCCATGGCGCTCGCGAGCCTCGTCAGTATTCTCTGCATCCCGGAACGCGCCATCGACCACGATCTCGCACGCGGCCTACACAACAGCGAGGCTAGCGAAGCCCGCGAGCAACCCTCGGGTTTCAGCATCCTCCTCACCTGCCGGCCGCTCCTTATCTTCGCAATCTGCGTCACGCTGTTCCACCTTTCCAACGCGGCGATGTTGCCGCTCGTCGGCCAAAAGCTTGCCCTCGGCGACAAACACCTCGGCACCAGCCTGATGTCTGCCTGCATCGTGGCGGCGCAAATCGTGATGGTGCCGTTCGCGATGCTGGTCGGCGCGAGGGCCGATCGCTGGGGCCATAAGCGCTTCTTCCTTGGCGCTCTCCTGATCCTGCCCATTCGGGGCGCGCTCTATACCCTTTCCGACAACCCGATCTGGCTGGTCGGCGTGCAGCTTCTCGACGGCGTCGGCGCAGGCATCTTTGGTGCGATTTTCCCCGTCATCGTCGCCGACCTCATGCGCAACACTGGCCGCTTCAACGTCGCGCAGGGCGCCATCATCACCGCACAAAGCATCGGCGCGGCCCTGTCCACGACGCTGGCCGGCCTGGTCGTGGTCGGCGTCGGCTATAGTGCGGCTTTTCTCACCCTCGGCGCCGTCGCCGCAATCGGCGCCATAATCTGCTTCGTCGCCCTCCCCGAGACGCGGTGTCCACAGTCGCGTCCGCAGGGGAAGACAGCGCAGCCGGCTTCGGCTATCGCTGCACAATAACCATCGAACGAGGACCACATTGCCGATCGCGCCGCATGCCGCCTATTGGGCCTGGAGCATCATCGTGCTTGCGACCGCAGGCGTCATCTTCCGTCCCTTTCGTCTGCCCGAGGCGATCTGGGCCGTGGCGGGCGCCCTGGCGCTGGTGCTGTTCGGTTTCCTGAGCTGGGACGACGCGCTGACCGGCGTCGAAAAGGGCGTCGACGTCTATCTGTTCCTGATCGGCATGATGCTGATCGCCGAGCTCGCCCGGCTCGAGGGCCTATTCGACTACCTTGCGGCGCTCGCCGTCGAATATGCCCGGGGCTCGCCGCAGCGGTTGTTTCTGCTGATCTACCTCGTCGGCACGCTGGTCACGGTCTTCCTGTCGAACGACGCGACCGCGATCGTATTGACGCCGGCGGTCTACGCAGCGACACGCGCGGCCGGCGCCCAGCCGCTGCCTTACCTGTTCGTCTGCGCCTTCATTGCCAACGCCGCGAGCTTCGTGCTGCCGATCTCGAACCCCGCCAACCTCGTGGTGTTCGGCGCGCACATGCCGCATCTGGCCGAATGGCTCCGCCTCTTCGCGCTGCCCTCGCTCGCCTCGATCGTGCTCACCTACGTCGTTCTCCGCCTCACCCAGCATCGCGCGCTGAAGGAGGAGGCCATCGAGCACAAGGTGGCACACAAGAAGCTCAGCCGTGGCGGCAAGCTGACCGCGATCGGCATTGTCGCGATCGGCATCGTGCTGATCACGGCCTCCGCGCTTGACAAGCAACTGGGCCTGCCCACCTTCATCTGCGGCGCGGTGACGACCGGCCTCGTCCTGCTGCTCAGCCGTCAGTCGCCCCTGCCGGTGCTGAAGCACGTGTCATGGAGCGTGCTGCCGCTGGTCGGCGGACTCTTCGTGATGGTGGAGGCGCTGATCAAGACCGGCGTGATCGGCCATCTCAGCGCGCTCCTGCATGAGGCTGTCGGACAATCCGTGCCCAAGGCCGCCTGGAGCGTCGGGATTGCGACCGCGATCGCCACCAACATCGCCAACAACCTGCCGGTCGGGCTCGTCGCCGGATCGATCGTCGCCAGCGACCACCTGCCGACATCGGTCGTCAGCGCCATCCTGATCGGCGTCGACCTGGGGCCGAATTTCTCGATCACCGGCTCGCTCGCCACCATCCTGTGGCTGGTCGCCCTGCGCCGCGAGAAGATTGAGGTCGGCGCCTGGCCGTTCCTCAAGCTGGGCCTGCTCGTCACGCCACCGGCCCTGATCGCGGCGCTCGCGGCCGCGATCAGGTGAGCGTGGTCAGTCATTATCGCAGCCCCGAAGCATGACGAGATCAGGTTCGGCACGGCCCTCGACACAAAAGTCGAAAACAACCCCATGCAAAGTAGCCGACGATCGTCGCGCCACGCCGTACGTATTTTCCGAAATAATTTGACACGTCGGGCAAATCAGAGGCACTATGCCATCATCGACGCAAGACACGACGGCTCGCCTGGGCTGAGCCGCCAGTATCCCAGCGTGCCGTTGCTTGAGTAGTCCTTCAGTCGTTGTCGTAACCATAGACCTCCGGCAGGATGAAGATCGCAGCGAGCAGACCGATCAGTGGGAAGATCGCGACGAACAGCGTGGCATTCGCCTGCCCGATCGCCGAGAACAGCGCGGGGAAGAGGAAGATTGCCAGGAACGATGGCAGCTTCACAAACATGTAGGCGAAGCCGCTCGCGGTGCCGCGATACTTCGGCTTGGCGACCATGGTCGGGATCGTCATGCAGTTCGAGGCATCCCAGTAATGACCCCAGAGCATGGCGGCCGCGGCGAACGGCAGCAGGATCTTGTTGTCGGTGTACAACGCAAAGGCCGCGACCAGCAGCGAGGCCAGGACGATGGAGAAACCAGCGATCGCGATGCCGCGATGGCCGAGCTTCGGCGTCAACAGCGGTCCGACCCAGCCGGACAGCGCGGCGAAGCAGAACAGCGCCATCGTCACCAGATTGTTGCCGAGGACGCTGGACACACCGACCATCACGAACAGCACCGGCAGGTAGAACGCGAAGGTCGAGAACTCGCTGCCTTGCGCGAAGCAGGCAATCCAGCCGTAGATCGTGGCGCGCCAGCGGATCGGATCCTTCTTGAGATCGGCGAGGAACGCGCGGGTGCTGACCTTCGGCACCTCCACGTCCTGATCCGGCAGCATCGCGAGATTGTCGTTGAACATCTCGCGGGCAACCTGCTTGGCTTCGCGGTAGCGTCCCTTCTGCACCAGCCACACCGCCGTCTCCGGCACGTCGTGCCGCATGATCAGGATGATCAGCGCGGGAAACGCACCGAGCCCGAGCGTCACGCGCCACAGCGTCTCGTGCTGCATGTCGATCAGGAGGAAGAGGACAATGACACCGATGGTGAGGACTTCACCAACTGCGAACATGAACTGCCAGCGGTTGCCCATGACCTCGCGCTCGCCCTTGGCCATGGATTCCATGATGTAGGTGTAGCCGGTCGAGATATCGGAGCCGAGCGGGATGCCGAGCAGGAAACGGATCACGACGAGCCAGCCGACGCTCGGCACGAAGGCCTGGGCCAGCGCCAACACGATGAACATCACCATCGTGACCAGGAACATCACGCGGCGGCCGATCTTGTCGGACATCCAGCCGCCGAGCAGTGCTCCGATCAGGGCGCCGCCTTGCGTGCCTGCGGCGGCGAGACCGAGCATCAAGGGATCGGGATTGTATTGCTCGCGGATGAAGATCAGCACGAAAGCGATCGAATAGAGATCCCAGGCTTCGACCAGGATCGAAGCCATCATCAGCCAGCCGACCTTGTTCCCCTTGGGACTGTAGTTGGTGATGAGGTAGCGGACCGCGGCCTCGCTCGCGGTCGGTTGTGGCATGGCCATCGTTGACATTTGTTTCTCCCTGTTCCCTAGAGTTGATGGGATCGATTTGGCGGCAGACTCGCTGCACCTCTCCCGCTTGCGGGGGAGGTCGGCGCGTGCAAACGCGCCGGGTGGGGGCTCTCTCCACACGGGGAGTATCTCCATCGCGGAGACACCCCCACCCCAGCCCTCCCCCGCAAGCGGGAGAGGGAGCGGACTTTCTCCGTGGTCGCAGTCAGACCCAATCTCATCGCCTTACGTGCCGAGCAGCGGCTCGATGCTGCAATCGAGCAACCGCGGATCGATTCCCGCCTCCATCCCGCCGAACATCGCATTCATGAAGTCGATCAGCGCGTCGCTGGCCTCCACCGCCGCTTCAACGCGGCGATTGGCGATGGCGTTCAAGATGTCGAGATGGCGGTCGATGGTGCCGGACAGGTCGGTCTGCCCCGGCATGTGGCGGTGATGGATGAAACCGATGCGACGATAGAGCGTGTGCAGCGGCCGCATCGTATGCGCGAGGAACGGCTCGCCGCCAGCCTCCAGGATCAGCGCGTCGATGCGGCGGTCGAGACTGTTGAACTCGTCCAGCGTCAGCTTGGCCCGACGCTCGCGCAGCACGCGTTCGATATGCAGGGCCTGGTTGCGATGCGACAGGCTGGCGCGATCGGCCGCGAGGCGGATCACGAAGCGCTCCATGTCGCGGCGAAGGCCCAGCAGCATGCGCTCGCGCGCCAGATCGATCGGCGCGACCTGCAAGCCATGACGCGGGCGAATGATGATCAGCGTGTCGGCGGCAAGCGTGTTGACGGCGTGGTGCACCGGCGTGCGGCCAAAGCCCGTGATGTGCTGCAATTCGAGCATGGTCAGGAACTGACCCGGCCTCAGCTCGCAATTGACGAGCAGATCCTCGATCTTCTGATAGGCCAGCTCGACGAAATTGACGCGGTTGCGCCGGCCGATTGCGCCTTCCCGCTCCGGATTGACCAGCTCGAGCGCGCGTTTGCGCCGCACCATGTTTTCCTCCCATCGACCCCGCCTCGTCCCCGGGTGAGATCGCGTCTTGTTTGTGACATGCATAAAACATGTTGTGATATATTACAAGTGGGCGTATGACAGCGCACCAAGCTGCGGGGCAACCGTGGCAGGAGACCAAGGAAGAACAACAAGACGCGCTACTGCGCCGTTGGACGGGAGGATGTTGCCGTGAAGATCACGTCGATCGAGACGTTGCGCACCGAGGAATTCGCCAATGTGATCTGGGTGCGCGTCCACACCGATGCCGGCGTCATCGGCTTGGGCGAGACCTTCTATGGCGCAGGCGCCGTCGAAGCGCAGATCCACGACACCTTTGCCGGCCGCCTGCTCGGCCGCAATCCCCTCCATATCGAGGCGATCCATCGCGACATGCTCAATCTGCCGATGGCGCAGTCCTCGACCGGCGTCGAATATCGCGCGGCCTCCGCGATCGACATCGCGCTGTGGGACCTCTTCGGCAAGGTCTGCGGTCAGCCCGTGCACCAGATGCTCGGCGGCCTCTGCCGCGACAAGCAGCGCATCTACAACACCTGCGCCGGCACCAAATATGTCCGCTCCACCAACATCCGCCCGGTCTCGAACTGGAATCTCGGCGAGGTGCAAAGCCCCTATGAGGACCTCGACGCCTTCATGAACCGCGCCGATGCGCTGGCCGAAAGCCTTTTGGAAAGCGGCATCTCGGCCATGAAGATCTGGCCGTTCGATCCCGCGGCGCAGGAGAACAATGGCCTCTTCATCACCGCGGCCCAGATGAAGAAGGCGATCGAGCCATTCGAGAAGATCCGCAAAGCCGTTGGCGACAAGATGGAGATCATGGTCGAGCTCCATTCGCTCTGGAATCTGCCGACCGCAAAACAGATCGCGCGGGCGCTCGAGCCGTACAAGCCGACCTGGTACGAGGATCCGATCCGGATGAACTCGCCGCAGGCGCTCGCCGAATATGCGCGCTCGACCGACGTCTGGGTCTGCGCCAGCGAGACGCTCGGCTCGCGCTTCCCCTACAAGGACATGCTCGACCGCGACGCCATGCATGTGGTGATGGCGGATTTGTGCTGGACCGGCGGCCTCACCGAGGGCCGCAAGATCGCTGCGATGGCGGAGACCTATCACCGCCCCTTTGCACCGCATGATTGCATCGGCCCGGTCGGCTTCATCGCCGCGATCCACATGTCGTTCAGCCAGCCCAATACGCTGATCCAGGAATCTGTGCGCGCCTTCTACAAAGGCTGGTACAATGAACTCGTCACCATGATGCCTGTGATCAAGGACGGCTATGTCTTCCCGATGGAAGGGCCAGGACTTGGCGTCGACCTCCTACCTGCGGTATTCGACCGGTCGGATCTCACCGTGCGCCGCTCCAACATTTGAGGAATTTTAGATGAGCACTACCCTGTTCGATCTCTCCGGCCGCACCGCGCTCGTCACCGGCTCCTCCCGCGGGCTCGGCCGCGCGATCGCGGAGGGCCTGGCGAAGGCCGGCGCCAAGCTGATCATCAACGGCGTCGATCCGAAGCGTGTCGAGCAGGCGGTCGCCGAGTTTCGCGCCGCCGGGCACAAGGCTGAAGGCGCCGCCTTCAACGTCACCGATGAGCCCGCGATCGTCGCCAGTTTCGAGCGCTTCGATCGCGAGGGGCTCGCGGTCGACATCCTCGTCAACAATGCCGGCATCCAGCACCGCAAGCCGCTGGTCGAGTTCACCACCGACGAATGGCGCAAGGTGATCGAGACGGACCTGACCAGCGCCTTCGTGATCGGCCGCGAAGCCGCCAAGCGGATGATCCCGCGCAAACACGGCAAGATCATCAACATCGGATCGCTCGGCAGCGAGCTGGCGCGACCGACGATCGCGCCCTACACCGCGGCCAAGGGCGGCATCAAGAACCTCACCCGCTCGATGGCGGTGGAATGGGCCCAGCATGGCATCCAGGCCAACGCGATCGGTCCGGGCTACATGCTGACTGACATGAACGAGGCGCTGGTCAACAATGCTGATTTCAACAATTGGCTGATGGGGCGCATCCCCTCCAAGCGCTGGGGCAAGCCCGACGAGCTGGTGGGCGCCGCGGTCTTCCTCGCCTCCGACGCATCGACTTACGTCAACGGCCAGATCATCTATGTCGATGGCGGCATGATCGCCGCGATGTGATCGCGCCCCGCAACTGAACGAGCTGGAGGAGTACCCATGCGCGCCGTCGTCATTCACGCACCGAAGGACCTGCGGATCGACAGCTTTGCCGATCCGGCGCCCGGCCCCGGTGAAGTCCGTGTGAAGATCGCCAATGGCGGCATCTGCGGCTCCGACCTGCACTACTATCACCATGGCGGCTTCGGCACCGTGCGAATCCAACAGCCGATGGCGCTGGGCCACGAGATTGCCGGCGTCGTTGCCGCAGTCGGTGAAGGCGTCTCGCGTGTGAAGCCCGGCACGCGGGTCGCGGTCAATCCGAGCAAGCCGTGCGGCCAGTGCCTGCATTGCCAGGAAGGCATGCGCAACCAGTGCCTCGACATGCGCTTCATGGGCAGCGCGATGCGCAATCCCCACGTCCAGGGCGGCTTCCGTGAATACGTCACCGTCGACGCCGCGCAAGCCGTGCCGATCGCCGAAAAGCTGTCGCTTGCTGAAGCCGCGATGGCCGAGCCGCTTGCCGTGTGCCTGCATGCCGGCAAGCAGGCCGGTCCCCTCCTCGGCAAGCGTGTCCTGATCACCGGCTGCGGCCCGATCGGTGCGCTGATGATCTTGGTATCGCGCTTTGGTGGCGCCGCCGAGATCGTGGTCACGGACGTGGCCGACGCGCCGCTGGCGGTCGCCAGGAAGCTCGGTGCCACCCATGCCATCAACGTTGCGAACAACGCCGCGGCGCTCGATCCGTGGCGCGCCGGCAAGGGCGTGTTCGACACGCTGTTCGAGGCGTCCGGCAACCAGGCGGCGCTGCGCACCGCGCTCGACCTGCTTCGCCCCGGCGCGACCATCGTGCAGCTCGGACTCGGCGGCGAGATGACGCTGCCGATCAATTCCATCGTCGCCAAGGAGCTGCAGCTCCGCGGCACCTTCCGCTTCGATCCGGAGTTCGAGCTGGCGGTGCGGCTGATGGGCGAAGGCCTGATCGACGTGAAGCCGCTGATCTCGGCCTCGCTGCCGTTCGAGAACGCGGTCGCCGCCTTCGAGCTCGCCAGCGACCGGTCCCAGTCGATGAAGGTGCAGCTGACTTTCTGAGGCGCCCGGCGACTACTGGCCCTCGATCAGGCGATCACTGACCAGCCGCACGGCGCCGCGGTTCCAGGAATAGTCGGCGCCCATGCGCAAGCCGCTGTCGCCGCGCGCGACGACAGCGCCGGTCCTGACGTCCCGGACCTGGAATCCAATCGTATACTCGGTGCGGCTGACGCGCCGTACCACGCCGATCAGTGACTGGTCCGCCCCGAGCTTCCCGGCGATTTCTGCGTCACAGCCGCCGCAGTCGCGCAGCGCGTGGCGCGCAGCCGCCTCCCCGCTCGCGCCACTGACGTCGACCAGGCGGTAGCGGCCGGATTGCGCGAGGCGATCGCGCACGCCGTTCGTGACCTCGGCCAGATGCGCGGTGTCGGACTCGCTCAGGCCCGCTGACGGTGCGGCCGTGGTGTCCTCGAGCTCGAAAGCGAACACGGCAAGCGCTATCGGCGCGGGCTGCGCGAGCGCTGCAATCACCTCGCGGGAGACGAACGCCTCGGCGCGATCCCAGGCTTCGTCGTTGTCGCCGCGGAACGTGTAGAGCTTCTCGAACAGCACCTTTTTGGCGCCGATATCGATCACCGCCACCCTCGCCCACTGCACCAGCGTGCTCGTCTTCTGGACGCCGCCGACCACCCTGAATTTTGCATCGGCCTGTCCGGCGGGCGCGAGCTGATAGCGTTTGTCCGCCTCGACATCCCGCCGCAGCGCGACCATGAAGGCGCCGAGCCGCTTCTCGTGGGCGGCGGTCTGGTCGACCGGCTCGCCAGACGTATCGAGATAGCCGAAGTCCTCGATGATCACACCGACCGGCGCTGCCATAGCCGCCTCGGTGCCCGCACTTGCCGGTCGGACACCCAGCAGCACAGCGATCAGAAGAGCTGAAAGGATCAACCGGGAGAGGTGCATGAACGGGCCTCGCGTCATGGAGCGGACCAGCGATGTTAGGCCGGCAACCTCAGGCGATGCAGCGGCGCCCATCCCGGCCGATGCCGGGAAAATTTCACGACGTTGCACCGCGGTAACGTGTAGCGCTTTTCGCCGCTGGCGTTCTGCCGTTTAATGCGGACGGGACAATACCGTCCGCGCCAGGTGCCCGCCGATGTGGAACCGCCCGAGATTCGATCTCAAGGTCCGTCTGACGTTGCGCGTAGCCGCCGTATCGGCCGCGTGCTTCGCAGCGATCTCCGCCTATTTCCTCATTACGGCCGACCGCGCGGTGCATGCGCGCATCGACGGGATCGCCGCCATCGTGGCGAAGACGCTGGAGCTGCAACAGGGCAAGACCCAGTGGGTGAATAGCCCGCGCTCGGACTTTCCGAACCTCGACCCCGTCTCGGCCTTCGTAATGACGCCCGGCCTGTGTCTCGCATTCCGTGGAGCGAACGGAGAGATGCTCCAGCGATTCTGTAGCGGCGCGCCGAACCCGGCGAGCGTGCCGCCGCAGGCGTTCGCGGCTTTCTATCGCAACGTATTCGACCCGGGCCGCGAAGCGGCACGGCCTGTGATCGCGCGGGGAGCGAAACTCGGTGACGCCGTGGTCTGGTTTGATCCGGCGGTGCAGACCGCGGAGGCCTGGCACGAGGCTGGTCGCCTGATGACCGTGCTTGCAATCACGCTGCCGCTGCTCTGTGCCCTGGTCTACGCAGCTCTGGCGCGCGCGCTGCGTCCGACTCAGGTCGTTCGCGCCGGCCTCGAGCGCATCGCCGCCAACGACCTCGACGCACGGCTGCCGCCCTTCGACCTTGCGGAGCTCTCCGCCGTCCGCGACGTCTTCAATCATCTTGCTGCGAGTCTTGCCACAGCGCTGTCCGAGCGCAGCGAACTGACGCGCAGGCTGATCGCGCTCCAGGACGAGGAGCGCCGCCATCTCGCGCGCGAGCTGCACGACGAGTTCGGCCAGTCGCTCGCCGCAATCCGCGCGCTCGCCGCATCCGCCCGTCAGACCGCGGCGCAGGACTGCCCCGCCTTGCTGGGAGAGTGCGACAGCATTGCCCGGACCACGACCGACATGATGGAGACGCTGCGCGGCGCGCTGTTCCGCCTGCGCCCGCCCGATGTCGACGAGCTCGGCCTCGTCACGAGCCTCGAAGGCCTGGTGTCCGGATGGAACGGCCGCAGCCGCGGCCGGCCGCGCTTCGATATCCGCTTCGAGGGCAACTTCGAGAGCCTCCCCGCTTCCATCAGCGCCAATCTCTACCGCATCGTGCAGGAGGCGCTCACCAACGCGGCCAAGCACGCCGGCGCCACGAAGGTCAGCCTGCATCTGGCGATGGGCGCAAACGAGATCGCGCTCGCCATCGACGACGACGGCCGGCCGAGCGATGCCGCCGTCAAATCCGGCATGGGCCTGCTCGGCATGCGCGAGCGCGTCGCGGCGATGCGCGGCCGGCTCAGCTTCACGGCCGGACCGGACGGCGGCTCCGCCTTGCGCGTCGCGATTCCGGTCATGCCTGCCGACGCGCAGCTCGAAGCTCTGGAGGATGCGGCATGAGCGAGGCCGACTGGGCCATCATGTTGGTCGACGACCACGCCGTCGTCCGCGAGGGCTATCGCTCCGTCCTGCAGAAGCAGCCGGGACTGCGCGTCGTCGCCGAGGCCTCCGACGGCGCGGAAGCCTATCGGCTGTTCAAGGAAAGCCCGCCTGATCTCATCATCATGGATCTGAGCATGCCGGGGATCGGCGGCCTCGAGGCCATCAGGCGGATCAGGCAGTGGGACAAGGCCGCAAAAATCCTCGTCTTCACCATGCATCAGAACGCCGGCTTCGCCGTGCAGGCGATCCGCGCCGGCGCGAGGGGCTATGTCACCAAGACCAGCCCGCCGGAGACGCTGGTGCGCGCGGTGATGGACGTGCTCGCGGGGCGGGTCGCGATCAGCCCCGACATCGACCACGAGCTCGCGCTGAGCCGGCTTGCCGGCGAGAGCTCGGCGACCGACGTCCTCACGGCGCGCGAATTTGAGGTGCTGAGGCTTCTGCTCGCCGAACGCTCAACCGAGGAGATCGCCGAGACGCTGCACGTCAGTCCCAAGACGGTCGCGAACCTGCACTCCCTGATCAAGGGCAAGCTCGGCGTCGAGTCGGATATCGAGCTCGTCAGGCTGGCGCTGCGCCAGGGCATTTTGACCCAGATCGATCTCGGCGAGGTCTGAACCGTCGCGGCTCAAACGAGGTAGCGCGTCAGATAGCCTTCCATCGCATAGAGCGCGCACAGCGCAAGGCTCGACCACACCGCGGCGCTGAAATAGAGCGCCATCCAGGCAAGCTCGCCCTTCCAATGCGCGACGTCATGCGTCACGACCCAGCGGGTGGCGACGTCATGAAGGCCTTCGAGCAAGCCGAGCAGCCTGCCGCCCTCGGGATGCCCCGCCCGCCAGCGGCTGAGATACATCGGCACGTCGACGGTGACGAGGAAGGCGAGGAAGCAGGCGATGCCGATGATGCCCGCGAGCAGCGCCCAGCGCACCGATCCCTGGAATTCCGGCATCAGCCGACACAGCGCGATGCCCGCCAGGAAGAACGTCACCGCCCACAGCGAGTTCTCGATCGCGTTGTAGAGATAGTTGGTGGTTACAACTGCGTACCAGGAGAAGCACTCGGCGATGATGATCACGGGCACGATGATCCACGCGATGTTCACCGCGGTCTCCGCCCCCGTCATGCCGCCGAGCTGATGCAGGATAATGGCCCATTGCGCGGCGAAGCAGACTTCGGCCACGGTCGCGACCGAACGGCCGACAAACACGCTCGAAAGCCAGGTGTCGAACAGGCAGATGCGCTGCACGTCGGCGCGCGGCAGGAACGAACGGAACGCGCAGCCGAACACATAGCCGGCGCAGAGCAAGAACATCAGCCCGATGTTGGAGCCGCCGCCGACGCTGTCGGTCGGAGTCGGATAGAACTCGCGGTACAGCATGAACCAGACGAAAATGTTGACGCTGCTGACAAGCGTCAGGCCCCCCCACCACCACGCCAGAGGATTCGACCGCGCCTGCCACTGCAACATAAATCGCTCCACATAAGTCGATTTGACATCTAGCGGTAGCAATTCTGTCATAAAGCGGTAACGTGAGGCGACAAAAATCTGCGTGACGGCACTGTCATAATTGCGCTGTGCGCTGTCACAATTCACGACAGCGATGCGCTCTCGCCGGGGGCACCTCTTTCGAAGCACCCCCCGACTGACAGCGCTCAGCCCTTCAGGCTGGCCACATACGCTGCAAGCTTGTCCAGCGTCTGGTAGCCTAGCTCGACGGCGCCGAAGCCGATCACGGTCTCGCGCTGCGCGGCCGTCGGGTGCAGTTGCCGCAGCGTCAGCACGGTCTTGTCACCATGGGCATCGAAGGTGACCGTCATGCGGAACATGCCGGGGTCCTCGTCCTTGTCCGCGCCGTGATCGACCTCGATCAGCCGCGGCTTGTCGATGCGCAGGAAGCGCATGCGGTTCGGATAGACCGTGCCGTCAGGTGCGATCATGTCGAAGCGCCAGACCCCGCCGACGCGAACGTCGATCTCCTTGCTTTCGATCCGGAAGCCCGCCGGTCCAAACCATTGCGGCAGATGCCTTGGGTCGGACCACGCCTCGAACACCAGCTCGCGCGGCGCGTCGATGACACGCGACAGCACGATCTCACGATCGAGCGACCATTGCGATAGAGCTGGGTTGGCTGAGCTAGTCATTACGCGAAACCTTTCCCTTGGTTGTCGGCGACGGGCGCTTGCCGCCCCGCCCCTTCCTGGTCGTCTTCAACGTCATCACATAGGCCTCGAACCGGTCGAGGCGCGCTTCCCAGATCGCCCGCTGCTGCTGGAGCCAATCCTCCGCGCCCGCCATTGCCTCCGGCCGCAGCCGGCAGGTGCGCACGCGTCCGGACTTTTCGGACACGACGAGGCCACTCTCCTCGAGCACGCGGATGTGCTTCATGAAGCTCGGCAGCGCCATTGCGAAGGGATCGGCGAGCTCGCCGACCGACGCCTTGCCGGCGCACAGCCGCATGACGATCGCCCTGCGCGTGGGGTCCGAGAGCGCGCCGAAGACCTGGTCGAGTCGAGACAATTGGTTAGCCATGTGGATAACTATAGATCAAACGCCGACCGGCGTCAATTATTGTTAGCCGCCCGGCTTACTTTCTCACCACAGTCGCGGAACCCTTCCCCGCGCAATCGTGAATTGGGAGGCGCGACATTTGCCGATAAGAGTGAAGCGGGGGCGATTCGAACTGATCATCAGACCGCGTGCACTCTCCTGTTCACTCACCGCGCCCTGCCATCAGCCGGCGGTCCCTTGCCAAGGCCGCGCTGCTGCCATTCGCATTTGGATTCGCCCGCCTCGGCCACGCGGACTCCGACATGATACCTATGTTGCGGGACATCGTGGCGACTGAGCTCGCGTCGACGGCGACGCCGGATCATCCCGGTGGCCTTTCCGCCGCGCTCTATGCGGGCGGTCACGTCGACTTCTTCAACTACGGCCTCGCCGACGACGCCACCAGGCGTCCGATCACATCGGACACGCTGTTCAACCTCGCATCCCTGCGAAAGACCTTTGAGGCGACGCTGGTCGCGCTCGGGGTGCGCCGCGGCGAATTGCGGCTCGACGAGCGCGTGGCGATGTACCTGCCCGAACTCGACAGCGACTACATCCGCCGCGTCACGGTCGGCGAACTCGTCACGCATACGTCTGGATTGTTGCTGCCGACGGATCATCCGCCGTGGCCGAACGAGTCGTTCGGCTTTGCACAGTTCCTCGACATGCTCAACGCCTGGACGCCACCAGAGGGCATCGAGCCCGGCAAGCAGCGCATCTACACCCATGCCGGTTATGTGTTGCTCCAGCTCGTGCTCGAGCGCCGCTATCGTATCCCGGTCTCCGAGTTGATCGCAAACCGCATCCTGAAGCCGCTCGGCATGAGCTCGACATTCGTGCCGGAACGCGCGTCCGACAATCGCGCGATGCTGAGTGATGCGCAGATGGCGCGCGCCGTGCAGGGCTATTCCGATCAGGGCACGCCGATCGGTGCGCCCGGCAATCAGCAGAGCTATTTCGACTTTCCGGGCACTGGCCAGATGTTCTCGTCGGCGCGCGATCTCTCGATCTTCGTCGCGGCCTGCGCGGACGGCAGGTCGATCGAGCCCGAGCTGCGCGAGGCCATCCGGATGACGCAGCACGAGAGTTTTCGCGTCGACGAGAAATTCGGCCAGGCCATGGCCTGGGAAACCGTGCATCTCGATGGTGTGACGGTCCTCGACAAGCCGGGCGGCCTCAACAACGCCTCGGGCTATATCGGCCTCGTGCCCACGCGCAGGCTCGGTATCGTCCTGCTCGCCAATCGGGGCGAGTATCCGCATGAGATCGCGCGCTACAAAATTCTACCCACACTGGCGCGGCTGGTCTCGGGGCGGTGAGGCGCCGGGCGCACACGAAAAAAGCCCCGGCTGAGCCGGGGCTTTCATCAGATCTGCCCGTGTGGACGTTCAGTACCTCGCGACGACCGGGCCGCCGAACTTGTAGTTCACGCCGACGCGGACGATGTTCGATTTGAGATCGACCGAGTGGGTGAAGGTCTGGGTGGGCATCGGAAAGGCGGCGCCACCGAAGCCGAGTGCGCTGAGATTGCTGCTGGTCATGCTGGCGCGACCGAGGTCGACGTAGAGATATTCGGCCTTGAGTGACCAACCATTGCCGACCGCGTACTCGCCGCCGAGACCCGCGGTCCAGCCGACGCGCGTGTCGCGGATCGCGCCGGATTCGGTCGCGGACGCGAACGTGTCGGTGAAGGAGAAATTGGCCTTGACGTCGGCGATCGCGGCGCCGCCGGTGGCGTAGATCAGCCAGTTCGGCGTGGCGAGGAAGCCGATGCGACCGCGAATGGTGGCAAGCCAGTCGGAAGAGACCGATGAATTGATCGTGAAGCTGGTCGGGGCGCAGCAAGGATAAAACGCGGTGCCGCTCGAGCTGCCCTTGAAGCCGAAATAGTTGATGTCGCCTTCGAGGCCGAACACCGCACTGTTGACTTGCCAGTTGTAGCCGGCCGTGAAGCCGCCGGTTACACTGGAGCTGTTGATGTGCTGCGCGCCTACGGTGCCGATGGCAGTCACGCTCGAATCCGCGAAGTAATCGGCCACCGGGAATAGGGTCGTCGTGCTCGGGTCCGAGCTGCCCCACTGCCCGCCGACATTGCCGCCGATGTAGAAGCCCGTCCAGTTGTAAACCGGCGCCATCACGGGCGCCTTGGTGTAGCTCGGCGCGAGGTCGGCCGCGAACGCGGACGCGGTTCCAAACAGGGCCAGCGAAAGCGCCAGGGCAATTCTCTTCATTTCAATCTCCAGCTCTTCACGCGAGCGATGCGCGTCCCGAAGCATCCGGGCATCCGGCCGGAAGCGTCCGGCGCAGGATCGGGAATAATCTCCGCACGCGTTGCCGTCTTGTTCTGAGGCGCACTTCGCTTGGACTGGGACGAACTCATGGGATCATTGCGCGATGGGTGTTGCCGATCAGGCACATTCCAGTGCAACCCACGCCAATCGCACCACGCCTGCAGCGACAATCCCGTGCAGGTTCGAATTGGCTCGAGGCGCCCTCGGCCTCACACCGACCGTGTCAGCCCGCCATCGACGCGAATATTCTGCCCGGTGATGTAGGCGGCGCCATCGGAGGCGAGGAACGAGATCGTCGCGGCGATCTCCTCGACCTTGCCATAGCGCTTCATCGGCACGCTCTCGCGGCGCGCGTCCGTCGCCGGCAGGCTGTCGATCCAGCCCGGCAGCACGTTGTTCATGCGGATGTTGTCGGGAGCGTAGGTATCGGTAAAGATCTTCGTGAAGGCGGCAAGGCCGGCGCGGAACACCGCGGAGGTCGGAAACATCGCGCTTGGCTCGAACGCCCAGGCAGTCGAGATGTTGATGATCGCGCCCTGCTTCTGCGCCTGCATGATCGGCGTGACCAGCCGCGTCGGGCGGACCACGTTCAGGAGGTAGGTGTCCATGCCGGTGTGCCACTGCTCGTCCGTGATCTCGACGATCGGCGCGCGCGGCCCGTGGCCGGCGCTGTTGACGAGCACGTCGATGCGACCCCACTTTGCCATGGCGCCATCGACCAGGCGCTTGAGATCGTCGTTGGACTTGTTCGAACCGGTGATGCCGAGCCCGCCGAGCTCGTTCGCAAGAGCCTCGCCCTTGCCGGACGAGGACAGGATCGCAACGCGAAACCCGTCGGCAGCAAGCCGCCGTGCAGCGCCCGCCCCCATGCCGCTGCCGCCTGCGGTGACGAGTGCGACTCTCTCTGCTGCCATGTTGATCCCCGGCTTTGTCATGACTTGACGGCAGGTTTAAGCGCCGCCCGTCCGGACGTATAGTCCGATCACGAGGCCCTGCACACGATGATTGACCATGGGTGACCTGCAAATCCGCGCCATGCGCGCCGACGACATCGCGCTCGCCGTGGACTGGGCGGCGGCCGAAGGCTGGAATCCGGGGTTTTCAGATGCCGGCTGCTTCGCCGTCGTCGACCCTTCGGGTTTTCTCATCGGAGAAATTGACTGCACACCGGTCGCCACCGTCTCCTGTGTCAATTACGACGATCGCTTCGCCTTCCTCGGCTTCTACATCGTGCGTAGCGAGCTGCGCGGCCGCGGCTACGGCTTGCGCATCTGGAACGCGGCGATTGCGCATGCGGGCGCGCGCGTGATCGGGCTCGACGGCGTCGTCGCGCAGCAGGACAATTACAGAAAGTCCGGCTTTACGCTCGCCTACGCCAATATCCGCTATGGCGGGATCGTCGCCGCACCGGCACAGCCCACCGACGTCGTCGCGCTCGAGACGATTCCGCTGGCGCTGATGGAGGCGGACGACGCCACCGTCTTCCCGGCCCCGCGCAGCGCCTTCCTACGCGCCTGGGTCAGTGCGCCCGGCCATATCGGCCGCGCGCTGATGCGCGATGGAAATCTTGCCGGATGGGGCGTGATCCGCCCCTGCCGACACGGCCACAAGATCGGCCCGCTGGTCGCCAACGACCGCGCCGGCGCGGAGGTTATCATGCGGGCGCTGCTCGCCGGCTCAGGCGGCGGCGAGGTGTTTCTCGATGTCCCCGGCGGCAATCGCGAGGCGATCGCGCTGGCAGAAAGTTTTGGCCTTGCACCGACCTTCGAGACGGCGCGCATGTACACCGGCCCGATCCCACCGCTGCGGCTCGACCGGGTCTTCGGCGTCACCAGCTTTGAGCTCGGCTAGCGGCTGGCCTGCGCGCGCGGTGGTAACGAAGACGGCGCGCTCAGTAACAGCGCATGATGTTGACGGTCTGATCGCCGCTGCGACCGGGCACCGTCACGGTCTCCGTGGGACAGCTCGGCACATAGGGCCGATCCGACGGCACGACGTTCGGCGGATAGCGGTGGGTCCAGTCCCAGGGCACGTCATAGGTGTAGGTGTAACGGACGTCATTCGAGAGCGGCTGCACCATATCGGCAGCATAGGAGTCGCTCGCGGGAGGCCCGTAGAAGAAGCCACCGCCGCCCGGCCAAAGAACAAACGAATTCCGGCGATGGAACCGCGCCGACGGCATGATCGGCGGATGCACCGCCGGTGCCCCGACCACGCCACGGGCCGCGACGCCGCCCGATCTCGCAAAACTGTTGCTGGAGGCAAGAAGCAGCGCGGCTGCGCTCAGCGAGGCGAGCAACGCCCCATATGATCTATACGTCATGGTACGCACCAACTCGTTTGGCCTTGCGATGCTGCTCCCCGCCAGCACGCTAGGCCGAGCCGTCGGCCCCCCGCAAACCTATAATTAATTGTTGGTTAAGGCACGGGATTAACGGTGCTGGTTCCGCACCTCATCCCCCGGAGATCCTGACCGTGACGGCGCGCACGCGCGCGATCCGATCATCGGTCGCACAAGCTTCGAAACGGCCACTTTCGAAACGACCACGATCTGCACGACCGATATTCGGCTCGCGAGTTCCGTTGCGCCTCCCAAGACGCCCTGCGAGGGACGCGCTTCGTATTCCACGAATTTCAGATGGTGCCCATCAGCAGTCGGACACGCGGGAACCTGGCTCGCCCAGCGCGTCATCCCTACGGTGATACCCATTCCGGTTTTGCAATTTGTTTCCGGCGACTTATCTGCTTCAACCTCCATGCGCGTTATTTCGAAAGTGCTCCGAGCGAAAAATCAGACTCGCGAGAGCAGAATTGAGCCTTTGGTTTTGTTGCGATGAAGGCGTTTGGATGAAGGCGTTTGGATGTGAATTGGAAGCCAACGTCCGTCGAGAAAGCCGATACGAACATGCGTTAGAGCCGCGGTCGCTCGACATCGTTCGGAGGTGCGATGGGCGCCTCACGGGGAGTCACTTGCCGTGACAATCCCCAGCGGAATGGGCAACCGCCTTCTGGGAATGTTGCCGCAAGCCGACTTCGATCTGCTCGCTCCCGAACTCGACAGGGTCGCGCTCAATCAGGATGTAGTCCTCTCGCAAGCAGGCGAGCGGGTCGAGCATGTCTTTTTCCCTCAGAGCGGCGCGATCTCGCTCATGATCGAGATGGCAAATGGACAGGCGGTCGCCACCGCGTCGGTCGGGCGCGAAGGCGCAATCGGCATACTCTCCGTGTTCGGACCGACACCTTCGGTGATAACCGCCAGCGTTCGTCTGGCTGGAACAGCCTCGCGGATTCCTGCCGCGCGATTTCATGCTGCGTTTAATCGGAGCCCCGCGATACGGCAGGCGGTCCAGGTTCACATCACGTCGTTACTGACGCAATTTCAACTTGGCGTTGCCTGCAATGCACTGCATCCGGTCGGAGCCCGGATGGCCCGCTGGTTGCTTCAACTGCGCGACTGCACCGACAGCGACGTCCTTCCTCTCACTCAGGAGGCGCTGTCGCAGATGCTCGGAGTGCGACGAACTACAGTCACGCTCCTGATGCGCAATCTGCGCGAGTCCGGTGCGATCCGATCTGATCGACGGGGCAAGATCGAGGTTGATCGGCCGCGGCTCGCCGCAGCCGCATGCGAGTGCCACGCCAGCATGCGTCGCCAGATTGAGAAGATCTTCTCGACGAGCGCGGCCCGGCCTCGCGCTTGGGCCATGCCGGCCAACGTAAGGAATGACCGGGACAAGGCTGTTTGAGCGTTGTCCGCGCCATGCGCCATGCCCTCGATTTGGATTTCTCGGCGTCGACTATCTTGTGTCCGCCTGATGAGGCGCAAATTTGGATTGCGTCTCCAGCTTGCCTAGCTCGTGTAGGACCTTGGCCACCTCTCGCAGTTCGTTGCGCGCGGGGCCCGGCTTCAGCCGTCGCGCCTCGACGAGAAAATCCTTTGCTTGCAGCAGCAATGTGGACACTTCACCGGAAACGTTCCTGTTCGCCATGGTAGGCCCCCTATCACAATCATCGACGACAGCGTACGAGACTGGGCCTAAAGACCCATGCCGCGACGCCGCACACGGAGTGTCGGCTCGTCAACCCAAGCTTCCTGTGCGAACCAGGCATGCTCGACCGAGCAGATCGGACAGCGTGTGCGTCCGAAGAACACCGTGCTGCATCGAAAGCGCTCGCGATCCGTCGCGATCCCGGTCGGAATCGCGCGTCCGGTTTGCGGACATTTGACCATGAGCATACCCATCTCTTCCTCCTCCTCGGAATCGACCTGATTTATAGTTGGAGCAGGAACCAGCCGGTTGGATTGCGCCTCTTGTGTCGGTGCGTTCAGTTTGGGGGGCATCGCGCACCTTGCCATCGTCTGATCGAGCATGGAGTGGGGGCCATGCGCGTGGCGGGGCTTGTTCCAACCGGCCGGATTGCCCTCCTCTCCGAACCGCGGACGTTCAACTGGCCTTTTGGAAAACTTTGGCGACGTGCTGCCTGATTGGCTCACCCGAATGCGTTGCAAGCCTCTGCGCAAGCTCCCACAACTGCGTGTTCTGAGCCGCTGCAGCATCAAAAGCCCTGCGCGCTTCCGCCGCCGACGTGGTGAAAACGTCGGTCATCGACTTGCTGCTGGCGATACGAGCAAAGAAATCGATTGCGGAGCTGGCGTTCGCATTCGAAATCTCGATGACCTTGAGCCCGTAATCGGTCGCAGTCTTGGCGCTGTTCGAATAGGTCTCGCGAAGCGCTTCGTTCACCCCCTGCGAAACTGACTTGAGTTTCTCGCAACCCTCCTGCGTGCGAGCGGCTCGCTGCTCGGCAAGCTGGTCGAACAGGGGCTGCCAACCGACGTTCGGAAGCCCGAACGCGGGCAGTCCGAAACCATTTGAACCATTTGCTGCTTTCACTTCGGCTTTCGTTTCACTTTCACTCACGGCGCCTACCCTCTACTCAAGCGAAATCATTTCTCGCGACGCATGAATTGCACCGCGAGAGCCCACGGACACGAGCCTTACGCCCGTTTCCATATCGATCAGCTGTCTTGATGAGCTTCACATCCAGCCCGCACGATGACTATGCCCGACGAAGGTGAGGCCGTCCGTTCGATTTGCGACTCTCGCTTGGATTTTTTTCGCGAATGTCAATACAAACTCTAGTATGTCGGAGAGGTGACACAGTGCAAAGTGGGGATATCTGCGTCACGGCTGCCGGAGCTTGCGCGGCCGCAGCGAAACCGCAACGGGGGTGTCCGGAAAGAAACTGCGGCAGCATGGTATCGAAGTAATCGGGTGCCGCGCCCGACCGGTTGGCCCAGCCAGGATCGCTAGCGCTGCCCGACTGACAAATCACGGCAGGGGCTGGTCAGTTCGCGCGGTCCATATCGACTAGCGCAATTCTGAATCTGCATCTCCCCCGCCAGAGGGGGCCTATCAGGCCACGACCACAATTTCGGCTCGAGTTGAAGAACGGTGTCCCTGCACCTTGCCCGGTCATTGCGATTGCAGCGAAGCAATCCAGACTGCCACCGTGTTGGGGGTCCGGACTGCTTCACCGCAAGACCTTCTCGCAGTGACGGCGTCGAGACAGCACGAATCATCGCCGGATTGGCGACAAGCAGCTGATGACAACGAGCGGCCCTTCCCCATCATCCTTGCACAAACACTGCCCTTGTAACAAAAGCGTCACACAGCAAAACTAAACGAAGGCGGCGGCCGCGATCGGCCGCAAGCCGCCTCACCGCTGGGAGAGATTTCGATGCGCCGCTCAATCGTGTTGCTGTCCGCCGGACTGACCATGCTATCCACCGGACTTGCGTCTGCGCAGAACAACACGCCCCGTAACCTGATCCTGTTCATCCCGGACGGCCTGCGCGCGCTGAAGGTCACCCCCGAGACCGCGCCGGCGATGGCCGCCGTCCGCGACAAGGGCGTCAACTTCAAGAATTCGCACTCGCTGTTTCCGACCTTCACCATGGCGAACGGCTCGGCGATGTCGACCGGACACTATCTCGGCGACACCGGCGTGTTCTCCAACACGATCTGGACCGGCTACACTTCTGCCCCCGCCGGCGACACCGTGGTCCCGTTCATCGAGAACGACGCCGTGCTCGGCGACATCGACGAGCATTTCAAGGGCGACTATCTCAACGAAGAGACCATCCTGAAGATGGCCCGCGACAAGGGTCTCTCCACCGCGGCGATCGGCAAGCTCGGCCCGACCTACCAGTTCGACCACACCGATCATCCGGAAAAGGCCGGTCAGCACTCGATCGTGATTGACGATGCGACCGGCGGCAAGGCCGGCGTGGCACTGTCGGACGAGATGAAGGAGGCGCTGACCAAGGCGGGTCTCCCCCTCACCGCCCCCTCACGCGGCGACAATGCCAAGGCGGGCGACGCCAAGACGCCGGGCACGACGGTCGCCAACGTCGCGCAGCAGGCCTATTTCGCCGACGTCGCCAGCAAGGTCGTGCTGCCGATGTTCAAGGCGCGCAACAAGCCGTTCGTGCTGGTGTTCTGGTCGCGCGACCCGGACGGCACCCAGCATAACCAGGGCGACAGCCTCAATCAGATCATGCCCGGCATCAACGGCCCGAGCACGATGGCGAGCATCAAGAACGCCGACAACAACCTCGCCCAGCTCCGCAAGGCGCTCGACGAGCTTGGGCTGGCGGCCTCGACCAACATCATGATCCAGGCCGATCACGGCTTCTCGACCATCTCCAAGGAAAGCAAGACCAGCCCTTCGGCCAAGGTCAGCTATGACGACACCCCGAAGGACTTCCTGCCGATGGGTTTCCTGGCCCTGGACCTCGCCAAGGCGCTCGACCTGCCGCTGTTCGATCCGAATGACAAGAATGCGGCCGTCACCGGCAACGCGCATCCGAAGGCCGGCAACGGCGTGCTCGGCAAGGATCCCACCAAGCCCGATCTCGTCGTCGCGACCAACGGCGGATCAGACCTGATCTACCTGCCGAACAAGGACAAGAAGCTGGCGGCAAGGACGATCAAGGCGCTGCTCGATCAGGACTACGTTTCCGGCCTGTTCATCGACGACTCCCTCGGCCGTTTCCCCGGCACGCTGCCGCTGTCGCTGATCAATCTGCGCGGCAAGGCGGCGACCCCGACGCCGGCGATCGTCGTCAACTTCCGTTCCTATGCCAGCGATTGCGGCGAGGCGCCGACCAACTGCTCGGTGCAGGTCGCCGATACCGTGCTGCGCCAGGGCCAGGGCATGCATGGCAGCTTCAGCCGCGGCGACACCATGAACTTCATGGCGGCGATCGGCCCGGACTTCAAGGCAGGCTATGTCGACGAACTGCCGGTCAGCAATGCTGACGTCGGGGTGACGGCGGCCAAGATCATGGGGCTGCGCACCTCACAGAACGGCGGTCTGGTCGGCCGCGTGATGTCGGAGGCCTTGCCGAACGGCATCGTGCCGAAGGGCTATGTCGGCAACGTCAAGTCGAAGCCGTCGGAGAACGGCCTTCGCACCGTCCTCAACTTCCAGCGCGTCGAGAGTCAGCGCTATTTCGACGCAGCCGGCTTCCCGGGCCGCACGCTTGGACTCGAGCCTGAGAGCGGCAAACAAAAAACGGCGGGGAAATAACCCCCGCCGTTCGTTGGCGCATCGTGAGGACGTGCGCGAAATTACATGTCACATGCCAATGTCGAACACGTTCGGCAATTGGCCCGCCAGCGGCAGCGCGGTGGCACCCAGGAAGGTTGCCACCATCGCCATCAGGCGACGGTTGCCCTGGCGCTTGCCGCGCATCTGGCCGGCGATCCATTCCAGCATCTCGGTCTTGACCTTCGAGGCATAGGCCGGCGCCCAGCTCTCGATGTCGGTCTCGGGCGACAACGCGACGCTGCGCGGCGGCACCGGCAGGCCGGAGGCGCTGGCGGCGTGATGCGCGACGGCTTTCGCCAGGAGGTCGTCGAACCGGCCAGCATCGGTGCGCTCGGTCGCGGCCTCGTTGATCTCGAACAGCACCTCGGCTTCGGCGCGGCTGACCGGCTGATCGTTGACGGCGACGGCCGTCAGGATGCGCGCGCACCAGGCGGCATCATCGGCATCGAGCGAGCGGGAGAAATGCACCCGGCCCTTGGTGGTGGGCCCTTCGCCTGTGATCACGCCGTCGCGCACGATGCCGAGTGCATGGGCCGCGGTGTCACGGCAGGACGGTTCGAGGGACGGCGACTCAGCGGACTTGGAGTCAAGGGATTTGGACTCAAGGGACTTGGACTCACGGGACTTGGCAGCGGCAGACATAGTTCACTTCCAGACTTCTTCTGATCGACCAGCATTTCCATGCTGGGCCTGAACGGGTGGTTAACGATTGGATATGGTGATCGCGACTTTTCTACATGGTTGCCGATTGGTCGCCGTCGGGACCATTTCGGTTCTATCCAATGTCGGGCGGCGTGGTGGGGGTCATAAAAGGCAATATCGCGGCAATCCAGCCCTTTCCCGCCGGTGTGGATATTTCGCCGCAGCGGCGCGTGCGGCAAGAAGGTGCTAGAAGATCGGCGTCTTGAGAGAATGATTTCACATTTTACTTGAACGGGTTCACTTCGGACCTTCCCCGCCTTATATTCCGTCGAACCGCTTCAGAGCGAATTCATCAACAACTTCAATTAGATGAGGTAGAACAATGCCACTTCCGATCGGCGCCACCGCCCCCGACTTCGAAGCCGAAACCACCGAGGGGAAAATTAAATTCCACGACTGGATTGGCAACAGCTGGGCCCTCCTGTTCTCGCATCCCAAGGATTTTACCCCGGTCTGCACCACCGAGCTCGGCGCCCTCGCCAAGCTGAAGCCCGAGTTCGACAAGCGCGGCGTCAAGCTGGTCGGCCTGTCGGTCGATCCGATCGACCGGCATTCCAAATGGGCCGAGGACATCAAGGAAACCCAAGGTGCCGCCCCGAACTATCCGCTGATCGGCGACACCGACTTCAACGTCTCGAAACTCTACGAGATGCTGCCGGCCTCGACATCGGGCGATCCCCTCACCCGGACGCCGGCCGACAACCAGACCGTCCGCAACGTCTTCGTCATCGGCCCGGACAAGAAGATCAAGCTGGTGCTGGTCTATCCGATGACCACGGGGCGCAACTTCCAGGAAATCCTGCGCGCGATCGACTCGCTCCAGCTCACCGCCAAGCATCGCGTCGCGACGCCGGCCGACTGGAAGCACGGCGAAGACGTCATCATTGCCGGCTCGGTCTCCAACGATGAGGCCAAGACGATCTATCCGCAGGGCTGGAAGGAGCCGAAGCCCTACATCCGGATCGTGCCCCAGCCGAAGTGACGATTAGCGGTTGCGCCAAGCAACCGATAACCGTCATCCCGGGATGGCGCGTCTGCGCCAGACCTCGGAGCGCAATTGCGCTTCGCGGGGATCTCAAGATTCCACAATGCGCAATTGCGCATTGTGGTTCGGTGCTGCGCACCGCCCCGGAAGACCAGTGGAGTTAGGCCGGCCATCCGGTCCGCCCGCACCGCTCAAGCCGCGCGCACGCGGTCGAGGAATTTCTCGACCTCTGACTTCAGATTGAGGCTCTCGCCTGACAGCGCCTGAGCCGAAGCGAACATCCGGCTCGAGGTCTCGCCGGTCTCGTTCGCGCCCTTGGCCGCATGACGGACATTGGCGGCGACATCCGCCGTGCCACTTGCCGCAGCCCGAACGCTGCCGGCGATGTTGTGGGTGGCGCTCTTCTGCTGCTCGACCGCCGCAGAAATCGACGTGGCGATGGCGCTGATGCGCTCGATGGTCTGGCCGATCGCCTTGATGGCGGCGACCGACTCTTCGGTCGCGAGCTGCATGCTGGCGATCTGGCTGGAGATCTCGTCGGTCGCCTTGGCGGTCTGGCCGGCGAGCGTCTTGACCTCCTGCGCCACCACCGCAAAGCCGCGTCCCGCATCGCCTGCGCGCGCGGCCTCGATGGTGGCGTTCAGCGCCAGCAGATTGGTCTGCTCGGCGATCGAGGTGATCAGCTTGACGACGTCGCCGATGCGGGCCCCGGCGTCCGAAAGCTGCGCGATCCGATGGTCGGTGGCCTCCGCCTGCCGCACCGCCTCGGCTGAGATCTCGTTGGACTCCTGCACCCTGCGGGTGATCTCGGTGATCGACTTGGAGAGCTCATCGGAGGCCGCAGCCGCCGACTTCACGTGATCGGAGGCGGTCTCGGAGGCGCCGGCAGACTGTGCCGACAGTTCGGCCGTCGAACGCGCGGCATCGGTCAGTTGCCGCGCCATGCGCTCGAACTCGCTCGAGGAGTCCAGCACGTTGTTGAGGATGCCGCCG
This sequence comes from Bradyrhizobium sp. UFLA05-108, assembly GCF_059803455.1. Lineage (NCBI taxonomy): Bacteria > Pseudomonadati > Pseudomonadota > Alphaproteobacteria > Hyphomicrobiales > Nitrobacteraceae > Bradyrhizobium > Bradyrhizobium sp. UFLA05-108. The sequence continues at coordinate 102,442 of NZ_JBANAZ010000010.1, forward strand.
ACGCTGCCACGGAACTCGTCGACGAAGTTGCGCAACTCGGACTTGCGCTGCTCGGCGGCAGCCGCCGTGGTCGCAGCCTGCTCGCTGCGCAGGCGCGCCCGCTCCAGCGAATTGCTCTTGAACACCGCGACCGTGCGCGCGATCTCACCGATCTCGTCCGCCCGGTCCTCGCAATCGATGGTGATGTCGTTCCGGCCATTGGCCAGCGCCGTCAGCGAGTTCGTCACCGAGCTCAGCGGCTTCGTCACACGGCGCACGACCAGCATGGTCAGAGCGAGCACCAGCAGCGCCGCGATGCCGGCGGCAATCGCCATGTTGCGGATCGCCTCCGCCATCATGCTCTCGAACTGCGCCATGGGGATGCCGACATAGAGGATGCCGACGATCTTGCCGGCCGCATCCGAGACCGGGAAATAGGCCGTCATGAAGGACTTGCCGAACAGCGTGGCCGGCCCCTTGTAGGCTTCGCCCTTGCGCAGGGGGCCCTGGCCGGGGTGATCGGCGGCAAGCTGGGTGCCGACGGCGCGGTCGCCATTCTCCTTCTTTACATTGGTCGAGCGGCGGACGAACTGCCCACTGGCCTCGTCGAACACGAACAGCGTGGCATTGCCCCCGACATAGGACACGGCGCGATCGACGATCGCGTGGTCCTTGAAATCGGGCATCTTGGGGATCTCGGCACGGACGACCATGCCGTCCCTCATCGTGATCTTGGCGTCGGGAACGATCTCGGCGAAGGCGAGCGCCAGCGTGCGCAGATTGACCTCGATGTCGCGCAGCGCACGATCGTTGAACTCCGACGTGAGAGACCAGTAGCCCGCACCGACCACGAGTGCCGTATTCACCGCAATCAGGAGCACCGCGCACAGCACCGCCTTGGTGCCGAGCTTGAACCTGAATTGCGGCAGGACCTTCCCAGTCAAAGGATTGGACATGAAACTCCCCCAAAAAAACACCGTATATTTGAGGGACCGGCTTACGATCGCATTAACGGTGGTTCGCAACAGCGGCCGGCGGCATGCTTTCCAAAAGGTTAACGAGGATCATTCCCGACCATGCCAAGCCCATCGCCGATCATCGTCTGGTTCCGCGATGACCTGCGGCTCTCCGACCACCCGGCACTCCAGGCCGCCGCGTGCACTGGCGCACCGGTGGCATGCCTCTATGTCCTCGACGACACCGTGGGACGGCCCCTCGGTGCCGCGGCGCGCTGGTGGCTGGCGCAGTCGCTGCGGTCGCTGGCGGCGGGCCTCGCCGCGATCGGCGGCGCGCTCACGCTGCGCAGAGGATCGGCGGTCAAGGTGATCCCTGAGGTGGCCCGCGAAAGCGAAGCGGTCGCCGTCTACTGGAACGGGATCGCGCAAGTGCCGCAGCAAGCTCTCGAGACAAACCTCAAGGGGAGCCTTGCAAAGCTCGGCGTGAATTCACAAAGCTTCCCCGGCGACCTCCTGGCTTCGCCAAGCACGATTCGCAACAAGGACGGCCGCGGCTTGCGTGTGTTCACGCCATTCTGGCGGCGCGTGCTCGCGCTGGGCGATCCACCAAAGCCTCTGCCCGCACCGAAAGCGCTGCGGGCAGGTCCGGCGCTTGCGGGCGATGCCCTCGAGAGTTTCGGGCTCGAACCGACGCGGCCCGATTGGGCCGGCGGCCTGCGCGCGAGCTGGCAGCCCGGCGAGACCCACGCCCACGGCCGGCTGCGCGATTTTCTCAAGACCGCCGCGCGCGGCTATGCCAGCGAGCGCGACCGGCCCGACCTGCCGGGCACCTCGCGGCTGTCACCCCATTTGCGCTTCGGCGAGATCAGCCCGCGCCAGCTCTGGCACACCGCGCGCTTTGCCGCCGCCGAGGACCCCGCCCTTGCGAGCGGTGTCGAGAAATTCCTCAGCGAGCTCGGCTGGCGCGAATTCTGCCGTCACCTCCTGTTCGACCATCCTGATCTTGCGACGGGGAACCTGCAACCCGGCTTCGATGCCTTCCCGTGGAAGCACGACGCGACGGCGCTCGCCGCCTGGCAGCGCGGCCGGACAGGATATCCTATCGTCGATGCCGGCCTGCGCGAGCTCTGGCACACCGGCGTGATGCACAACCGGGTGCGGATGGTCGCAGCGTCCTTCCTGGTCAAGCATCTCCTGGTCGACTGGCGACAGGGCGAAGAGTGGTTCTGGGACACGCTGGTCGATGCCGACGCCGGCAGCAATCCCGCCAACTGGCAGTGGGTCGCCGGCTGCGGCGCCGATGCGGCGCCCTATTTCCGCGTTTTCAACCCGGTGCTCCAGGGCGAGAAGTTCGATCCCGATGGCAGCTATGTGCGGCGCTGGGTGCCCGAGCTGAAGGATCTGCCGGCGAAGCTGATCCACCAACCCTGGAAGGCGACACCGATCGAGCTTGCGAGCGCAGGCGTCGAACTCGGCCGCGACTATCCGGGTCCGTTCGTCGATCATGCCAAGGGGCGTGAGCGCGCGCTCGCAGCTTACGCGAAAATTCGCAGAAGTTGAGCGTTGCTTTGACAGGTTGTCGAATCCCGTTATCGTCATGGCTCCGTTCAAACCCTGGGGGACGATATGAACGACGACACACCCGTCATTGAGCCGGCGATCGCAGCGACGCCCGAGCCGCCGAAAGAGGCAGCAAAGCCGAAGAAGGCCCGGAAAGCCGCCAAGAAGGTCGCAAAGAAAGTAGCGGCGAAGAAGACGGCGAAGAAAGCCAAGAAGACTTCCAAGAAGAAAGCCGCCAAGAAGGCTCCCAAGAAGGCTGTAAAGAAGGCCGCCAAGAAAGCCGCGAAGAAAAAGAAGAAGGCAAAACGCTGATCGCGGATCTAAGATCAGGCCTCCGGGTGCCCAGCGCCCGGCGGCCTGGCGTACGCTTCTCGCCCGCCGCGTCGAGGTCCGCCCGCGCGGCTAGAAGCGCCTGTTGACCAGGAATACCGCCGCCGCGCAGATCGCCATGCCGGCGACTGCCACCGCATCGAGCCTTTCTCCGAACAGCAGATAGGCCATCAGCGCCGTGACCGCCGGAACGAGATAGAACAGGCTCGCAACCGCGGTCGCGGCCGAATGCCGGATCAGCCAGTACAACAGGCCGATCGACCCGATCGAGAGTGCCACCGCGAGCCAGGCCAGCCCCAGCACGAACTCCCGCGTCCAGTGCACCACGCGGTCCTCGAAGGCGAAGGCGCCCGCCGCAAAGAACAGCGTCACTGCGACATATTGCACGAGATTGCCGGCCCGCCAGTCGATGTGGTTGCAGTAGCGGCGCTGGTAGAGCGTGCCGAGCGTGATGCTGATCAGCGAGACGACCGAGGCGAGCCATCCGAGGCCCGCCTCTCCGGTCATCGGACGATTGTGCAGGATCAGCACCACGCCACCGAGACCGAGCAAGAGCCCGCCCCATTGCAGCGGCGTCACCCGCTCGCCGAGCCAACGATTGGCAATGGTCGAGGTCAGGATCGGCTGGAGGCCCGGAATGAGCGCGGAAAGGCCGGCGGGAATCGAATGCGCGATCGCAATCGCGGTGCCCCCGAGATAGAAGCCGTGGACGAGAATGCCCGCGACCGCGCTGTGGGCAATGCCGGTCCCGTCCGGCCATTTGGGACGTGCAATTGCCGCGATGATCGCCATCAGCCCCACCACGATCGCCATGCGGATGGCGAGGTAGGTCAAGGGATCGGCGTTGTTGACGACGGATTTGGTGGCGATGAACCCGGTGCTCCACAGCACGACGAAGAGGACCGGCGCCGCACGCGCGGCCCAATTTTCTTGATTATGATTCATTGCCGCTCTCATTGCCCGACCACGCGCGGCGCGGCAATGCGAATATGGTCGGGTCTGATGCTGCGCTGCACGTGGGACGTGCTGGCTGCGTCGAGGACGACGTCAGCTGGCGCGGCCGCTCACCACTCGTCGGGACAGGGATCGACGATCTTCCAGAGATCGACCCCGTTCTTGATCTTCTTCATCTCGGTGGTGAGCCCACCGTTGCGCTGGATCCACTCCTTCACCGTGCCCGGGTAGTAGGACATCAGGTCGGACGTGCCCTCGGCGCTGGTCACCTTGATACCGAAGGTGAATGCCTTGTCGTAATAGGCCTGATGGAAGCCGAGGCTGGCGCGCGGCGTCACGCAGATCTTGTTCATCGGCACGATGCCCAGGACCAGGGTGCAGGCCGAATTGCAGATACCGTCGATGATGACCCGCTCGCCCTTGTCGCGAACACGCTTGTACTTGGCCTTGTATTCCTCGACGTAACCGCCGTGGTCGCGGGTAATGTGCAAATCCGCCCGCGCCGGCGCCGCGGCGACGCAGGTCAGCAACAACAGGCTGATGGGCGTGATGCGCATTGCAGAGTAACGGCTGAAGCCTTGTTTGAAGTGAGCCGACCTCAAAGAGACCCCCAAGCGGCCGGCCACCGGATACGAACGAACTGTTGGCCAAACTGTGTTGGGAATTCGTTAAGCATCCGGAAAAGGCCAAAAATGGGCAGGCCCTGGGGTTCGCCGGCGGTCCCGGCGGCCCCAAGGCGTGAATCTGTGGAATTTCACCCGGCCTACGGCCGCAAAGCGGATGCCCTGCGGATCGTGAATCGCTATAAGATCGTGGTCCGTTAGGTCGGGTTCCGGAGAATCAAGATGAGCAAGTTGAAGTGCCTTGCGGCGGTCGCCGCCCTGTCGGTAGTGACGCTCGCCCCGAGCCTGTCCGAGGCGCGCGTCCATCACCGGTACCACCATCACGTCAATCCGTTGCCGTACCCGATCAGCTACATCCACAATTACGGTCCGGGAGTCGCGCCGGGCAGCTTCGCCTACTACGACGGACCGTCGACCATTCAGTGCTACCAGAGCTCGGCTGCCTATATCGGCCAGGATAGGCGCCGGCACCCCTGCTACTGAGGGACGCCGACGCGCTGCCGGCGCGAGCGTATCGGGGCGCGCCGGACGCCTGCTTCTCGATCTCATAGACCGGCAGCATGACGAGGTCCTTGCTGACCTCGCCATGCAGAGCATTGCGTACTGCGGCCGAGTCATCAGCCCGGATCGTGCCAAGCGCGCGCCCGCGCGAAAACCATGCACGCCGGCCGGTCAGAGATGCTCTTCAAACTCCTCGAAGGACTTGCCGAACTGCGTCATCGCCTCCTCCAGATAGTCCGCGAGCATCGGCGTCGCGATCAGATAGGAGGCGGTACGATTGTTGTGGGACTGCGCGGCCTGGGTCTGCAGCTCACGCCAGGTCGAAAGGTCGCCGTCGCCGCGACCTAGCCACGTCAGCGCCACGAGATCAATCTGCTCGTCGACATTGAGGCCGCGGATGAAGCCGGCCAGCTCCGCGCGATCGGTCGCCTCTCCCCTGCCGCCGCGGCCATAGCTCATGTCGTCGTCGCCGCTGTCCAGGATGACGCCGCCACCGTCCGCCCCGCTGTCGGACTGGCGCGACTTTGCAATGATGAAGAAGACCTTCTCGGGCGAAATCGACAGGCTGGGAATGGTCAGCATGGTGGTTCACCTTCTTGAGGGACCGGCACGTCGCCGCTCCCCACACCACGCAGACTAGAGGCGCCGGAGCGCGCGCGAATTGCGCAAGATCAAGTATCAAAGCGGTGCCGCGCGTGAGCGATTATCCCGGCTCCGCGACCGCCCGGATGAAGATTCATTCATCAGCATTACATTTCGGCTCCGCCACAATTTGATCAGAACCTGTTCGATATCTTGCGGCCGATAAGCAAAGGAAGACACATCATGAAGTTTGGAATTGGCCTCGTTGCCGCGTCATTGTTCGCCGCGGTCGCGGCATCGCCGGCCGCCTCGGCCATGCCAGTTGCGCCTGCCCCGCAGGTGACGCCAGATGCAGAGCAGGTTCGCTTGGTCTGCGATGCCTGGGGGCGCTGCTGGCGGCAGCCGAGCTACTCTTATGGCTACGGCTATGCACCCTATTACGGACCCAGATATTATGGACCGCGCTATTACGGTCCACGCTATTATGGCTACCGCCGTTGGTGACCTTGAGGGGCCCTTCGGGGCCCCTTCGCATTTGCGGGATGGTGCCGTGGGACTGGGGCGATTCTAAAACTGATCTATATCAAGGACGAAATGAGCCATCCGTCCATGCTGTGCCGATGGCCGATTTGATCGTTTTTCGTTGCCCCCAGACGGGCATGAATGTGCAAACTCATTTGGAAAAGCAGCAGGGCGCCGAGGGACGGAATTTCGAGGCCTTCACCTGCCCCGCCTGCGCGCGCGTCCATTTCATCGATCTGGTATCCGGACAGCCGATGAGCCGGAATCGCTGAGCAACTCCGCGTTTGAAGTCTCGCACCCAACGTACATCCCGAAGGCCGCGAACCAGAGCATGATCCGGAAAAGTGTGAAGCGGTTTTCCCTCGCGACAAACGCGGAACGCGTTTGCGCGGAGATCATGCTCAAACATAACCTAAAGCGCGACGACGATTCATCCTAATCTCATCGCGCTCCAGCCTGCCAGGCTCGGCAGATCGAGCCCGTTTGCGCGAGCGCAGTCGATCGCGGTCTCGTAGCCTGCATCGGCGTGACGCATGACGCCGCTCGCCGGATCGTTCCAGAGCACGCGTTCGAGGCGGCGGGCGGCCTCCGCCGTGCCGTCGGCGACGATCACCATGCCGGCATGCTGCGAATAGCCGATGCCGACGCCGCCGCCGTGATGCAGTGACACCCAAGTGGCTCCGCTGGCGCAATTGAGCAGCGCGTTGAGCAGCGGCCAGTCCGACACCGCGTCCGATCCGTCGCGCATCGCCTCGGTCTCGCGGTTCGGGCTTGCCACCGAGCCGCTGTCGAGATGGTCGCGGCCGATCACGATCGGCGCCTTCACTTCACCGCGCGCCACCATCTCGTTGAAGGCGAGCCCGAGCCGATGCCGGTCACCGAGACCGACCCAGCAGATCCGCGCTGGCAGCCCCTGAAACTTGATGCGCGCCTTTGCCATGTCGAGCCAGTTGTGCAGGTGCGTGTCGTGCGGCATCAGCTCCTTCACGCGCGCGTCGGTCTTGAAGATATCCTCGGGATCGCCGGACAACGCCGCCCAGCGGAACGGCCCAACGCCGCGGCAGAACAGCGGCCGAATATAGGCTGGCACGAAGCCGGGGAAATCGAACGCGTTGTTCAATCCCATGTCCTTCGCCATCTGGCGGATGTTATTGCCGTAGTCGAGCGTCGGAATGCCCTGCGCGTGAAAATCCAGCATCGCCTTGACGTGGTCGACCATGGAGGACTTTGCCGCGAGCTCCACCACCTTGGGATCGTCCTTGCGCTTGGCCTCCCACTCCGCAAGCGTCCAGCCCTTCGGCAGATATCCGTTGATCGGATCGTGGGCGCTGGTCTGGTCGGTCACGATGTCGGGCCTGACGCCGCGGCGCACGAGCTCGGGGAAGAGGTCGGCGGCGTTGCCGAGCAGGCCGACCGAGACCGCCTTCTTGCTTTGCGCTGCCTCGGACATGATCGCGAGCGCTTCATCGAGCGTGCTCGCCTGACGATCGAGGTAGCCGGTGCGCAGGCGCATCTCGATGCGGCTCGGCTGGCACTCGATTGCGAGCAGCGAGGCACCTGCCATGGTCGCCGCCAGCGGCTGCGCGCCGCCCATGCCGCCGAGACCGGCGGTCAGGATCCATTTGCCTGCGAGGCTGCCGCCATAGTGGCGCCGCCCGACCTCGACGAAGGTCTCGTAGGTCCCCTGAACGATGCCCTGGCTGCCGATATAGATCCAGGAGCCGGCCGTCATCTGGCCGAACATCATCAGCCCGGCCTTGTCGAGCGCGTTGAAGTGATCGAGCGTGGCCCAGTGCGGCACGAGATTGGAGTTCGCGATCAGGACCCGCGGTGCATCGGCATGGGTGCGGAAGATTCCGACCGGCTTGCCCGACTGAACGAGCAGCGTCTGGTCGCCCTCGAGCTTGCGCAGCGAGGTGACGATCCGGTCAAAACTCTCCCAGTCGCGCGCCGCGCGACCGATCCCGCCATAGACCACGAGCTCGCCGGGCCGTTCGGCCACATCGGGATCGAGATTGTTCATGAGCATGCGGAGCGGTGCTTCCGTCAGCCAGCTCTTGGCGCTGATATCGGAGCCGCGAGGGGCGCGGATCGTGCGTTCATTGTCCAGTCGGCGGTTCATGAGGCGACCTCTGAGGCAAGCAGTGGAAACGGATCTCTCGCGAGCGCCGCGCTCGCAATGCGCGGCAGCGCGCCGGCCTCGACCAACGCCTTGGCCCTGGCGAGGTCGTCCGCCATGTAGCGGTCGGGCCCAAGCGCCGGCACCTCCTCGCGCAAGGTAGCGATGACGGCCGCGAGCGCGGGGCTGGTCAAATGCGGCAGGCGCAGCGTGATGCCTTGCGCCGCGACCAGAAGCTCGATGCCGAGGATGGAGGCGAGATTGTCCGCCATGTCGGAGAGCCGCCGCGCGGCATGCGCGGCCATCGAGACGTGATCTTCCTGGTTGGCGCTGGTGGGCGTCGAGTCAATGGAGCACGGCGCGGCGCGCTGCTTGTTCTCGGCATAGAGCGCGGCCGCCGTGACCTCGGCGATCATGAAGCCGGAGTTGAGGCCGGGATCGGGTGTGAGAAACGGCGGCAGGCCGAAATTCAGGGCGGGATCGACCAGCGTTGCGATGCGCCGCTCGCTGATGGCGCCGACCTCCGACAGCGCGAGTGCGATTCCGTCGGCGGCAAAGGCGACCGGCTCGGCGTGGAAATTGCCGCCCGACACGATCTCGCCGGTCTCGACCAGCACCAGCGGATTGTCCGTGACGGAATTGGCTTCGATCATCAAGGTGCGCGCCGCCTGCGCCAGCACATCGAGTGCGGCACCGGCGACTTGCGGTTGACAGCGCAGGCAATAGGGATCCTGCACTCGCTCGTCGCCTTCCAGGTGCGACTGACGGATATCGCTGCCGTCGAGCAAGGCCATTAGCGTCGCGCCGGCGGCGATCTGTCCGGCATGGCCGCGCAGCGCGTGGATCTCGGAGCGAAACGGCACCGTCGAGGCCATCGCCGCATCGACCGACAAAGCTCCCGTCACCAGCGACGCGCAGGCCAGCCCGTGCGCCCGCAACAGGCCGGAGATCGCATAGGCCGTGGAGAACTGCGTGCCGTTGATGAGTGCGAGGCCTTCCTTGGGACCAAGCGTCAATGGCGCGAGACCGGCGCGGGCCAGGGCCTCGCGGCCCGGCATGGTCGTTCCGCCAACCAGCGCCTGCCCCTCGCCGATCATCACCGCGGCCATGTGCGCGAGCGGCGCCAGATCGCCGGAGGCGCCGACCGAGCCCTGCTGCGGCACCAGCGGCAAGACGCCACGCGCCAGCATCGTTTCGAGCTGCGCGATGACCTCGCGCCGCACCCCTGATGCGCCGCGCCCCAGCGAGACGATCTTCAGCGCCATCATCAGCCGTACCACCGGCTCCGGCGTCGGCGGCCCCACGCCGCAGCAATGCGACACGATCAGATTGTGCTGAAGCGTCGCGGTCTGGTCGGGCGAGATGCGCTTCGAGGCCAGCTTTCCGAACCCGGTATTGATGCCGTAGGCCGGTGCAGGCGCTTGCGCGGCCGCAGCCACGATCGCCGATGCAGCGTCGACCGCAGGCCAGAACGACGCATCCAGCTCAACTGTCGTGCCCGCCAGCACCTGCGCGAGATCGCCGAGGCTGACACGGCCGGGTGTGACAACAATCGGTGTCGCAGCGCCGTTCACTGGCCTCTCCAGACGCGGCGATGCAACGGATTGAAGCCGATCCGGTAGACCAGCTCGGCCGGCCGCTCGACATCCCAGATCGCAAGGTCGCACCATTTGCCGGCCTCTAACGTGCCGACTTCCGACAGCATGCCCAGCGCGCGCGCCCCCTCGCGCGTCACGCCGGCGAGGCATTCGACGACCGTCATCCGGAACAGCGTTGCGCCCATGTTCATCGTGAGCAGAAGCGAGGTGAGCGGCGAGCTGCCGGGATTGCAGTCGGTTGCGAGCGCGATCCTGACGCCATGCTTGCGGAACAACTCAAGCGGCGGCTTCTTCTCTTCGCGGATGAAATAGAAGGCGCCGGGCAAAAGGACGGCTACCGTGCCGCCGTTAGCCATCGCCGCCACACCAGCTTCATCGGTGTGTTCGAGATGATCGGCCGAAAGAGCGGAGAATTTCGCGGCGAGCGCCGCACCGCCGAGATTGGACAGTTGATCGGCGTGCAGCTTCACCGGCAGGCCGAGCGCCCTTGCCGCCGCGAACACGCGCGCCGTTTGGTCTGCCGAGAACGCGATGCCTTCCATGAACGCATCGACGGCGTCGGCAAGCCTGGCCTGCGCCACCGCAGGCAGCATCTCGCGACACACCAGATCGATGTAGCGATCCTTGTCGCCACCGGCCTCAACGGGAAGCGCGTGCGCGCCGAGGAAACTGGTGCGGATCGCAACCGGCCGGACGCGCGCAAGCGCCCGCGCGGCACCGAGCTGCCGCATCTCAGTTTCGGTATCGAGACCATAGCCGGATTTGATCTCCAGCGTGGTCACGCCCTCGCCGATCAGCGCGTCGAGCCGCGGGAGTGCACTCGCAACGAGTTCCGCCTCGCTCGCAGCCCGCGTGGCCGCAACCGTCGAGACGATGCCGCCGCCGGCGCGCGCGATCTCTTCGTAGCTGGCACCCTTGAGCCGCAGCTCGAATTCGTGCGCGCGATTGCCGCCGTAGACCAGATGCGTGTGGCAGTCGACGAGGCCGGGTGTGATCCACCGCCCCGCGCAATCAGTCCACTCCTTCGCATCGGCGTCTGCCGGAAAATCGGAACGGCTGCCTGCAAAGACGATACGCCCCTCGCGCGCCGCGACCACGCCGTGCGCGATCTCGCCGAGATCGGGCAGAACATCCCGCATCGTGGCGAGGCGCGCATTGTGCCAGATCCGATCGAAGCGCTTTGCCATGCAGGTATCCCTTCGCTGCCGGACGCTTGACTTATATGTCTAGACATATAATCGTGGCGCGGTTCTGTCCAGCCGGCAGGAAACATGACCCGACTGCATTTCGCATCCGCGCTGCTACCCTCGGGCTGGGCCGACGACGTGCGGGTCGTCGTCACCGACGGGAACATCGCCGAGGTCACAGCGGGTGTCGCGCCTGCAGCCGGAGACGAGCGCCATCGACTCGCCATTCCCGGGCTAGCGAGCCTGCATAGTCACGCGTTCCAGCGCGGCATGGCGGGGCTCGCCGAGACGCGCGGCAACACCGCGGACACGTTCTGGACCTGGCGCGAGACGATGTATCGCTTCGCGCTCACCATGACGCCCGACGACGTCGAGAGCGTCGCCACCCTGCTCTATGTCGAGATGCTCGAGCAGGGGTTTACCCGCGTCGGCGAGTTTCATTATCTGCATCACGATCATGACGGCGCGCCCCACGCCAACCCGGCGGAGATGGCGACGCGCATCGCGCAGGCCGCCGAGACGGCCGGCATCGCCCTCACCCTGCTGCCGAGCTTTTACGCGCACGGCACGTTTGGCGGCGCCGCGCCACATGCCGGCCAGCGCCGTTTCATCTGCTCGGTCGATCAGTTCGCAAAATTGCTCACTGCATCGCGCGAGGCCATTGTCAGGTTGCCCGGCGCCAATATCGGCATTGCGCCGCACAGCCTGCGCGCCGTGACACCGGACGAGCTGGCAGCGATCGTGCCGCTTGCGGACGGTGGTCCGGTTCATATCCACGCAGCCGAGCAAACCAGAGAAGTCGAGGATTGCCTCGGCTGGTCCGGCAAGCGCCCGGTGGAATGGCTGCTCGAACACGCGCCCGTCGATCAGCGCTGGTGCCTGATTCACGCGACCCATATGACGCCAACGGAAGTCACCTCGCTCGCCAGGACCGGCGCGGTTGCGGGCCTCTGCCCCGTGACCGAAGCAAGCCTCGGCGACGGCATTTTTCCGGCGCGCGAATTCCTCGAGGCACAAGGCCGGTTCGGCATCGGCACCGATTCCAACGTGCTGGTCGGCGTTGCCGACGAATTGCGCCAACTCGAATATGGCCAGCGGCTCAAGCATCGCGAGCGCAACGTGCTGTCGAACGGAGCCGGCGCCTCGACCGGACGCGCCCTGCTCGACGGCGCGTTGGCCGGTGGGGGACAGGCCCTCGCACAAGCCGTCGTGGGGCTCAAAGTTGGCGCGCGCGCCGACATCGTCACTCTCGACACCACACATCCATCGCTTGCCGGACGCCGTGGTGACGCCATCCTCGACGGCTGGATCTTTGCGGCGGGCAAAGGCGCGATCGATTCCGTCTGGTCCGGCGGCAGGAAGGCCGTCGAGGGCGGGCAACACATGCTTCGCCGCTCGGCGCGGGAACGCTTCAACACGACGGTGCGGAGGCTCATCGCATGAGCCTCGCCACCGACAAGCTCGACGACAAGCCGACGCTTTACAAGCAGATCAGGCGCGACATCGAGACCAGGATTTTGACCGGCGAGTGGCCGCCGGGTCATCGCATCCCGTTCGAGCACCAATTGATGGCGCGCTATCGCTGCTCACGCATGACGGTGAACAAGGCGCTGTCGGAGCTTGCGCAGGCCGACCTGATCGAGCGGCGGCGGCGCGCCGGCACGTTCGTCCGCCGTCCGCAGCATCTGTCCGCGGTGCTCAAGATCGCCGACATTCGCGCGGAGATCACCGCGCTTGGCCGCGGCTATGGCTATCAGCTCGTCCAATGCACGCGCCGCGCTGCAAGTGCTGCCGATCGTGCCCGCCTCGGGGTGCGGAAGACCGGCAAGGTGATCGCGATCACCTGCCGCCACAGCGCCGATAACGTGCCGTTCGCGCTCGAGGACAGGCTGATCGATCTCGAGGCCGTGCCGGAAGCAGCACACGCCGACTTTGCAGCCGAGCCGCCCGGCTCGTGGCTGCTTCATCATGTCCCATGGACCGAAGCGGAGCACACGATCAGCGCTGTCGTTGCGGATGATCGCACCGCAGACGCGCTCGGCATCGCCGTCGGTGCGCCATGCCTGGTGATCGATCGTTACACCTGGCGCAGCGCGCGGACGCTGACCGCGGTGCGACTGCTCTATCCGGGCGAGTCACACCGTCTCGTCGCCCGTTTCAAGGGAGGTTGAGCGGCAATGTCGCAGCGGCACAATTCGTGCAACGTGATGAGATCAACTTGGTTCGGTACATCGATCGGAGGACAACAATCATGCGTAATACAAAAGCATTCGCAGCCATCATTGCTCTCGCGGTCGCGACGCCGGCGCTCGCCGACGACGTCAAGGTCGGCATCGGCATTTCCGGATGGACCGGCTTTGCACCGCTGACGCTCGCCAAGGAGGCCGGCATCTTCAAGAAGAACGGCCTCGATGTGACGATCAAGAAGATCCCGCAGAAGGATCGCCACCTCGCCATAGCATCGGGCGACGTCCAGTGCGCCGCGACGACGGTCGAGACCTGGATCTCCTGGAACGCCAATGGCGTCGCGACCAAGCAGATCTTCCAGCTCGACAAGAGCTACGGCGCCGACGGCATGGCGGTGCGCAACGATCTCGCGGCGATCAAGGACCTGAAGGGCAAGACGGTCGCCGCGTCCGCGCCGGGCACCTCACCCTATTTCGCGCTGGCCTGGATGCTCAAGAAGAACGGCCTGTCGGTGAAGGACGTCACGGTCGTGAACCTGGAGCCGGCCGCGGCCGCGCAGGCCTTCGTATCCGGCCAGAACGATGCCGCGATGACGTATGAGCCCTACCTTTCGACGGTGCGCGCCGCGCCCGACAAGGGCAAGATCATCGCCACCACGCTCGACTATCCGATGGTGATGGACACGTTCGGCTGCACGCCGAAATTCCTGAGCGAGAATCCCAAGGCCGCCCAGGCGCTGGCCGACAGCTATTTCGAGGCGCTCGACATGATCGCGAAGGATCAGGCCAAGGCCTATGAGATCATGGGCGCCGACGTGAAGCAGACCGGCGAGCAGTTCGGCAACTCGGCAAAGTATCTACGCTGGCAGGACAAGGCCGCGAACCGGAAGTTCTTCGGCGGCGAGTTCCTGGCCTTCAACAAGGACGCCGCGGACTTGCTGCTCGAGATCGGCATCATCAAGGCGGCGCCGAAGGTCGAGGATCTCTTCGACGCGAGCTTCATCAAGTAGTCACCGCCAGCGCCAAGCCGGTTCGCTTCGCGCGGAGCTAACCGGTACATGATATCGCCCGTCCGGAAACTTCGCCCGTGATGCGTCCCCTCGATCCCGTGACTGCAAAGCAACGTACGGCTTACGGCCTCGCGTTCTTCGTGCTGTTCGTTGCCCTGTGGTCCTGGGCGACCTTCGGGGGCCATGTATCAAAAACCTTCCTCGCGAACCCGCTGACCATGGTGCAGGAAGGCTTTGAGCTCCTGACCCGGCACGGCTTCCTGTTCGACATCGGCATGACGGTCTGGCGCGTGGTGGGCGGCTTTGCGCTTGCAGCCGTCATTGCCGTGCCACTCGGCGTGCTGATGGGCGCCTACAAGCCGATCGAAGCTTTCCTTGAGCCGTTCGTGTCCTTCGCGCGATACCTGCCCGCCTCCGCCTTCATCCCGCTTCTGATCCTGTGGGCCGGGATCGGCGAATTGCAGAAGCTGCTCGTCATCTTCATCGGCTCGGTGTTCCAGGTCATCCTGATGGTGGCCGTGACCGTCGGCGCCACACGGCGCGATCTGGTCGAGGCCGCCTATACGCTGGGCGCCAGCGACCGCGGCATCATCCGCCGCGTGCTGCTGCCCTCCTCGGCCCCGGAGATTGCCGAAATCCTGCGGCTGGTGCTGGGCTGGGCATGGACCTATGTCATCGTCGCCGAGCTGATCGGCTCATCGTCAGGCATCGGCCATATGATCACCGACAGCCAGGCCCTTCTCAACACCGGGCAGATTATCTTCGGCATCATCGTCATCGGCCTGATCGGCCTCGTCTCGGACTTCCTGTTCAAGGCATTCAATGCGTGGCTGTTTCCATGGAAGCTCGCATGACCAAGCTCAGGATCGATCAGGTTTCACGAACCTTTCCTGCCCGGGCCGGCCATGCGCCGACCAAGGCGCTCGAGCCGACCAGCCTGGACGTTGGCGACAACGACTTCGTCACCATTCTCGGTCCGTCCGGCTGCGGCAAATCCACCCTCCTCCGCATCGTCGCCGGTCTCGACCGGCCGACCAGCGGCAGCGTTCTGCTCGACGGGCGCGAGGTGAGCGGTCCCGGCGCGGATCGCGGCATGGTGTTTCAATCCTACACGCTGTTCCCCTGGCTCACCGTGCGGGAGAACATCGCCTTTGGCCTGCGCGAGCGCGGCATTTCGCAAGGCGAACGCGGCAAGATCGCGGACGCCTTCATCCGCCAGGTGGGGCTGTCCGGCTTCGAAAATCACTGGCCGAAGCAACTCTCCGGCGGCATGCAGCAGCGCACTGCGATCGCGCGCGCACTCGCCAATGATCCAAAGATCCTGCTGCTCGACGAACCCTTCGGCGCACTCGACAACCAGACCCGCGCGCTGATGCAGGAGATGCTGCTCGGGATCTGGGAGCGCGACCAGAAGACCGTGCTGTTCGTGACCCACGATATCGAGGAAGCGATCTTCCTCGGCAGCCGCGTCATCGTCATGAGCGCACGGCCCGGCCGTATCAAGGCCGAGATCGCCGTCGACCTGCCACATCCGCGCTCCTACAAGATCAAGACCACACCGGAGTTCGTCCATCTCAAGGAGCGCCTCGTCGAGGAAATCCGCACCGAGGCGTTGAAGGTTGCCGAACATGCCTGATCGTTCTGTCGCCAACGGCGAGCGCGTGCTTGCCGACCTCAACGGGCTCCGCGCCATCGGCGCCTACAAGACCGGCGTGCACAAGCCGACCCTGTCCGAGTCGCATCGCCGTTCGCTCGCATGGCTTGTCGAAAAGCTCCCCGAAGCGGGGCTCACCGGTACGATCGACGGCATCGGCAACGTCCTCGGCACGAGCACGCGCAGGGGACCGAAACTGCTGGCCGGATCGCATCTCGAAAGCCAGAACTACGCCGGCTGGCTCGATGGTCCGCTTGGTGTCGTCTATGCGCTGGAGGCCGCCCGCGTCATCAATTCCGATCCGTCGCTGCCCGGCGCGGTCGAGGTCGCGGCGTGGTGCGACGAGGAAGGGCATTTCGGGCATTTTCTCGGCTCGAGGTCCTATGTCGGCGGCGTCAGCGAAGCCGACATCGACGCTGCGCGCGACCGCACCACCGGGCAGAGCATGCGTGAGGCGCTATCCGATGCGGGTCTTGCCGGCCGCCCTCGCATCACTGCCGAACCAGGACGTCACATCGGATATCTGGAGGCTCATATCGAGCAAGGCGACGCGCTCGAGACGAGCGGCCTTGCGATCGGCGTGGTCACCTCGATCGTGGGCATCTGGCAGTATCGCATCAATTTCGTCGGCGAGCAGAACCACGCGGGCACGACCCGCATGGCCTCGCGCAAGGACGCAGGGCTGGCGCTGGCCAAATTCTGCGTGGCGATCGACGCGCGGTTTCCGGCCGTGGCCGGGCCGCGCACGGTGTGGACGACGGGCCGCATCACGCTCGATCCGGGGGCACCGAGCATCATCCCCGGCGGCGCCGAGATGCTGTTCCAGATCCGCGACGACGATCCGGCCGTGATCGCCCGGCTGGAGGCCTTGCTGCGGACGATGATCGATGAGACCAACTTGAGCGGCCCCTGTCACGCGACGCTGGAGCGGCTACGCACCGGCGTGCCCGCCAAAATGCATCCGCGCTTCCAGGAGGCCATCGAAGCTGCGGGCAAGGCCTTTGCGAACGGACGCTCCGTCCGCATGCCCAGCGGCGCCGGCCACGACGCGCAGGTTCTCGCCACCATCATGCCCGCGGCAATGCTGTTCGTGCCCTCGATCGGCGGCATCAGCCATCACTGGACCGAGAACACGGCTGACGCTGATCTCATCACCGGCGCGCAGGTGTTCGTAGACGCCTGCCGGCGCATTCTCGCGGGATGAGCGCGAAGCGGCCGTCGTCGCGCGACCATGTCGGTCGCTTGCAAGCCCTCGCCATATCTCGTTGCTCAATTTGCAGGGCAACCGAGCGGACCTTTCAAGACGTCACCTTCCGTCTTCGCCGCGTACGGCGCAGAAAGCGCCGTCTTCCCGAGAATCAGATCTGCCGCCTTCTCCGCTATCATGATGGTCGGCGCGTTCGTGTTCGATGAGGTGATACGCGGCATCACTGAAGCGTCGCAAATCCGCAGACCATCGAGGCCACGAAGGCTCAGCGACGGATCGACCACCGCCAGCTGGTCAGTGCCCATCCGGCAGGTGCCTACAGGGTGATGATCAGTCTTGCAGGTCCGATACGCATAGTCGGCGAGCGCGGCTTCGCTTGTGGCGGCAACACCGGGCATCCGCTCGACCATGACGAACGGCTCGAGCGCGGGTTGCCGGAGAATCTCGCGGGCCATCTTCAGCCCCTCGATCGCTGCCGAGCGATCACGCGCATCAGACCAATAGTTGGGATCAATCAAGGGCGTTGCGGAAGGATCGCCGCTCGCTAGCCGCACCTTGCCACGCGAGCTCGGCCGCAAGAACGCCGAATTGAGCGTGACGCCTGCATGCTCAAGCTTCTCCACGCCCGCCTCGATTCCCGAGCCGAGCCCGAGATGGAATTGCACGTCCGGCCATTCCAGCGCTCTCGTCGCCGGGTCGGCGTACCAGAAGCCCCCGGTCTCAAACAGGGTGGACGCAACCGGTCCGCGCTTGAACAGCAGATATTCCAGTCCCGCCCAGATCGTGCGGTGCAGCTTTACATAGCTGTCGTATGTGAAGTCGCCCTTGCACTCGGCAATCGCATAGAGGTCGAGGTGGTCCTGAAGATTCTCACCCACACCCGGCAAATCGTGGATCGGCCTGACACCGACTGCATTCAGATGGTCGGCCGGACCGATCCCCGACAGCAGGAGAAGCCGAGGCGATCCGATGGCGCCGCACGCAAGGATAACCTCTCGCTCGGCCCGAACCATCTCCCGTTGCCCTCGACGTACCGTTTCTAGTCCGACAGCCCGCCCATTCTCGACCACGATCCGCGTGCTGTAGGCGCCGGTCAGGACGGTGAGATTTGGTCGGCGACGGATCGGCTTCAGATAGGCGGTCGCGGTCGAGCACCGCCGCGCGTCTCGCACCGTCACCTGGTAGTGCCCGACGCCCTCCTGCCGCGCGCCGTTGAAATCGGGATTATAGGGCATCCCGTATTCCTGCCCCGCTCGCAGAAAAGCTTCGCTGATCGGCAGCGGGTTGATGGGCACCGAGACGCCGAGCGGACCACCGCGCGCATGGTAGGCGTCGACGAAGCGCTGGTTGTCCTCGGCGCGCTTGAAATACGGCAAGATATCCGAATAGCTCCATCCCGTCGCACCATCCGCTGCCCAGCCATCATAGTCTCGGGCATTACCACGGGTGTAGACTTGCGCATTGATGCTGGAGCCGCCGCCGAGCACCTTCGCCTGGGTATAGCGCAGCACGCGCCCGCCAAGATGGCGCTGGGGTACTGTCGAGTATCCCCAGGAAGCGATGCCCTTGGTCATCTTGGCAAAACCCGCCGGCATGCTGAACAGCGGGTTGTTGTCGCTGCCGCCAGCCTCGAGCAGGAGCACCCTGGTCGACGCATCGACGCTCAGTCGATTGGCGAGCACGCAGCCGGCGGAGCCGGCGCCGACGATGATGTAATCGTAAACCGTCATCTCATGTCCCCATGGATACGAAGATCATGGGTACGAAGATCATGAGTTCGAAGATCGGTCCTCGCAACATGATCTGCGACGCGCAACGCCTGGGCAGCGATCGTCAGTGACGGATTCACCGCTGCCGAAGTGGGCAGGAACGACGCATCGACGACGAACAGATTGGGATGATCAAAGGCGCGGCAGAACGGATCGAGTGGTGATGCCGCGGGATCGAGCCCGATGCGCACCGTCCCGCACTGATGCGAGGGCGTGCGCCGGTCGAACGCCTTTGACAGCACGATCGGGTAACCTGCAGCACGCAGCCGTTCCTTCAATGCCGCCACCAGCGCCAGATGGGTCGCCCAGTTCGAACGCTGCCAGTCGAGCCGGATCTTCGCGCCATCGACCGTCACGCGACTCTCCGCGCTCGGCAGATCCTCGCTCATCGCGTACCAGTCGACCGCATGCCGGCTCATCAGCCCAAGCGCCAATTCCGGTGCGAGCGGCATGCTGGCCTTCAGAATCGGCGCGGTGACACGTCCAAGCAACTGGATGTTGCCGAGCGGCGGCCCGCCGTGCCCGTCATCGAGATAGAAATCATTGATGCCGATCGTCTTCTGGTAGATCGAGTCGTTGACGACGCGCGGGTCGATCGCCAGCACGGCCGAAGCATTGTGGTTCATGAAATAGCGGCCGACTGCATCGGAGCGGTTCGCGATGCCGACCTTGGACGAGCGCAGAAGCAGTGAGGCCGAATTGACGGCGCCCGCCGCGAGCACGACGATCTCGGCACAGATCATCCTGCGCTCACCGGCCTGGATGACTTCGACGCCGGCGATGCGTTTGCCGTCCGGCTCGGCGACAAGCCGCTCGACCTGCGTACCTTCGCGCAGCTCGACATTGTCGTAGGCGAGAGCACAGGCAAGCCCGCAGGATTCGGCATCCATCTTGCCGTGCCCGGCGTCCGGGAATGCATCCCAGGGCGTCTTGGCGCGTTTGAGCCATGTCTCGATGTCGATACCAAGCGGCAGTGAAAACGGATTGAGCCCGATCTTCTTGAGCCGCTGCCGTACCGCTGATATCGCGGGCTCATCCGGCACCGGACCAAATGGATAAGGAGCCGAGTGAAAAGGCTCCGAGGAATCGTCCCCGAGCGCGCCGCGCACGTTGTAGAGCTGCTCCGCGCGGCTATACCATGGCTCCAGTTCGCAATAGCTGAACGGCCAGCCCGGCGTCGTTCCCTCGCGGTGCGCGATAGGCGCGAAGTCCTCCGCGCGGTAACGGATCAGCACCGCCCCGTAGAGCTTGGTATTGCCGCCGACATAATAGTAGTTGCCGGGGTTGAAGGCCTTCCCTGCCCCATCAAGCCAGGACTCCTGTGGCCGGAACACCCCGCGCTGGAAGATCGCCCTCGCGTCCCGCGCAGCCTCACAGTCGCGCAAACGCTGGCCGCGCTCGAGGATCACGATCCTTGCGCCGGTCGGCGCCAGACCCGCGGCAAAGGTCGCACCGCCCATGCCCGATCCGATGACGAGGACATCGGCTGTCTCCGTGGTCTTCATGCAGCTCTCGCAGCGCTCGATCAGATGCGGCGTGTCGTCTCTGGATCGAACAGCACCGCCTTGTCGAGGTTGAACGCGAAGGTGTGCTGTTGTCCGAGCCGGACGTCGGCATCGGCTCGCATGCGAGCGGTCACCTCCTTGCCCGCGACCCGGATGACGACATAGGTATCCGATCCGGCAGGTTCGATGATCTCCACACCTGCATCGAACCGGACCACCGATCTGGCGTTGCGGTCCATGCTTTCGTCATCGTTCACGGCCTCGGGACGAATGCCGAAGATCACCTTGGCACCGTCCTTGAGCGCGGTAGCATCCGCGCTCGCCGGTACCGGCAGCATGATCGATGAGCCATCCTTGCGCGCGAGCGCGATACGCTGCTGGCCATCCGCCTGGGTAACGGTACCCTCCAGCAAGTTCATCGCCGGCGACCCCATGAAGTCCGCGACAAACATGTTGGCGGGACGATTATAGATCTCACTCGGGCTTCCCACCTGCTGCAATTCGCCATTCTTCAATACGGCGATCTTGGTCGCCAGCGTCATGGCCTCGATCTGGTCGTGCGTGACATAAACGATCGTCGTACCGGTCGTCTGATGCAGACGCTTGATCTCGACCCGCATGTCGACGCGCAGCTTGGCATCGAGGTTCGACAACGGCTCGTCGAACAGAAAGACACTGGGGCGTCTGACGAGCGCCCGTCCCATGGCGACGCGCTGTCTCTGTCCGCCGGAAAGCTGGCTCGGCCGGCGCGACAGGAGATGTTCGATCTGCAAGGTCTTGGCGACCCCGGCCACCGCCTTGTCGCGCTCCGCTCGGGGAACACCGCGCATCTCCATGCCGAACCCGATGTTCTCGGCGACCGACATGTTCGGGTAGAGCGCATAGGACTGGAACACCATTGCGATGTCCCGCTTTGACGGGTGCAGGTTATTGACGACGGCACCGCCGATGCGGATTTCGCCCGAGGAGATCCCCTCAAGGCCTGCAATGGTGTTGAGCAGAGTCGATTTACCGCAGCCTGACGGACCGACCAGCACCAGAAAGCCGCCCTTCTCGAGCGTGATGTCGATCCCCTTCAGAACCTCGATCGTCCCGAAGCGTTTGCGAAGCGAGCTGATCTCGAGCGTGGCCATCTCTTCATCCCTTTACGGCGCCAGCCATCAGGCCGCGGACAAAATATCGACCGGCAATGACATAGACGAGCAGCGTCGGCGCGGCGGCGATGATCGCGGCCGCCATGTTGACGTTGTATTCGACCACACCCGTCGAGGTGTTGACGAGATTGTTGAGCGCAACCGTCATCGGTGCGGTATCGCCGGCCGCAAAGGTTGAGCCGAACAGGAAATCGTTCCAGATATTGGTGAATTGATAGATCACGGTGACGATGATGATCGGCGTGGAGTTCGGCAGCAGGATCCGGCGGAAGATCTGGAAGAAGCTCGCACCATCGATCATCGCGGCCTTGATGAGTTCGGACGGAAACGCCGCGTAATAGTTGCGGAAGAACAGGGTGGTGAATCCGAGGCCATAGATGACGTGCACGATCACCAGATTGACCGTCGCGTTGCCGAGACCGAACGACCAGCCGGTCAGGTCAGCCAGTTCGACCCCGATGCGGCCGAGCATACCGAGGATCACGGCCATCGGGATGATGACCGACTGGAAGGGGATGAAGCAGGCGAACAGCATCATGCCGAACACGAGCTTGTGGCCGGGAAAGCTCCACTTGGTCAGGACGTAGCCGTTCAATGCGCCGAGCAGAGTCGAGATCAGAACTGCCGGAACGACCATCTTCACCGAGTTGAAGAAATAGCCACTGATCCCGCGCGTCTCCGACACCCCGATGCGTGCCTCGCCCCATGCCATGGACCAGGGCGCGAACGTCAGGTGCCGCGGGAGAGCGAACATGTTGCCGCCGGTGACCTCATCCAACGGCTTGAGCGACGTCATCACCATGACCAGGAGCGGCACGAGATAAACGAGCGCGAACAGAAACAACAGGCCATAGATGACGATCCGTGTCGTCCGAGAATGACCCGGACCACGGCGCGCCGGCGCTGACGTGATCAGATCCGCGGCGCTCATCGGTTCTGCTCCCTGGTTTCGGAGTAGATGTAGGGCACCATGATCGCCGCGATCGTCATCAGCATGATCACCGCGCTGGCCGATCCAACCGCCATCTGGTTGCGAGTGAACGTATAGGAGTACATGAATGTTGACGGCAGCTCCGCCGCCCCGCCGGGGTTCTTGCCGGTCACCGACAGCACGAGGTCATAGGATTTGATCGCCATATGGGCCAGAACGATCAGGGCCGAGAAGAAGACCGGGCGTATGATCGGAATGACGATGCGGCGGTAGGTCTGGTAGGTCGAGGCGCCGTCGATCTGTGCCGCCTTGAGGATTTCGCCATCAACACCGCGCAGTCCCGCAAGAAACATCGCCATGACGAAACCCGAGCTCTGCCAGATGCCGGCGATCGCGACGCAATAGATCATCATCTTCGGATCGACCACCCAATCGAAATGGAAGCTGGTCCATCCCCAATCGTGCAAGGCGTTTTCCAGGCCGATACGCGGATCGAGAAACAATTTCCAGGCCGTGCCGGTCACGATGAATGACAGCGCCAGCGGATAGAGATAGATCGGCCGCAAAATGCCTTCGCCGCGAATCTTCTGATCGAGCAGGATCGCCAGCAACAGGCCGAGAAACAGGCAGAAAAAGATGTAGAGGCCGCCGAACAGACCCATGTTGACGAGGGCGGTGTACCAGTTCGACGGCGGGTCGGTCTCGAAGGTCCAGTTCCACAGCCGCACGTAGTTGGTAAAGCCGATCAGGTTTGTGGTCGGAAACGCCTTCGAACTCGTGAACGACAGAAACAGGGTCCAGAGATTGAAGCCGTAGACGAAGACCAGCACGAGCAGGAACGACGGCGCCAGCACAAGCCTTGGCAGCCAGTCCTGAAGCCTTCCGCGCAGAGACGGGCCGAGCTTCCGCCGGGCCATTGCGGTTGCCGCCTCGCGTTCGGTCATCGCGGTCATGATGATCCTCCGAAAGCCACACCCCGCCGCCGCGACGAGCCCTGACGGCGACGCAGGCGCAGCGATGACTTCGATTTCAATAGCCTCTCCCGTTTACAGAGCAGAGCAAACGGGAGAGGAGCCGCTGCGCCACTACTTGGCGGCGTTGATTGCCTTCACCAGCTCAGTTACGGCGATATCCGACGTCTTGATGCCGCCATGCATGAACTTCGTCACGACATCGTAGTACGCCGTGGCGATGGCTGGCGGCTGGGCGTAGTTCTGGGCGAGCGAGCCGAAGAACGTTCCCTTCGCGTTGGCCGCCTTGACGTCCGCGATGCCCTTCTTTCCGCAGATGTCGAAGGCCGCATCCGAAACATCCAGTCTCGCCGGCACGGAGCCCTTGATGACGTTGAACGCCGACTGGACTTCGGGGCTTATCGTCACCTCTGCGAGTGCAAGCTGCGCCGCCTGGCGGTCCGCCGGGACCTTGAAGAAGGCGAACATGTCGGAGTTATAGAACACCGATCCGTCCGTCCCCGGGAAGCGGTAGCACAGGAAATCCTTGCCGGCTTCCTTGTGGGCTGCTGCGAACTCCCCCTTGGCCCAGTCCCCCATCACCTGCACGAGCGCATCGCCCTTGATCACCATCGCGGTGGCCAGATTCCAGTCGCGACCAGTGTAGTTCGGGTCGACATAGTCGCGCAGCTTGGCGAGGTTGTCGAAAGCCTTCTTCATCGTGTCCGACTTGAGCGCGCTCTCGTCGAGATCCACGAACGCCTTCTTGTAGAACTCGGTGCCACCGGTCGACGCGACGATCGAATCGAACATCGTCGCTTCCTGCCAGGGCTGGCCGCCAAGCGCGAGCGGAACGACGCCGGCTTTTTTCGCCTTGTCGAGCAGTGCGACGAATTCGTCGAAGTTCTTGGGCTCCGTGCCGCCAATTTTCTCCATGACGGCCTTGTTCAGCCAGATCCAGTTGACGGAGTGGATGTTGACAGGAACGGCGCCCCATTTGCCGTTGGTCTTGGCGAACTTCTGCAGCGCCGCCGGGATGAGCTTGTCCCAGCCCTCCTTGTCGGCAAGCTTGGAGATATCGGCAAGCGAACCTTGCTCGGCGTACTCGAGCGCGTAGTAGCCAAGGATCTGCGATGCCGTCGGCGGATTGCCCGCGGCGACATTGGCCTTCAGTGTGGTCATCGCCGCGCCACCGCCGCCGCCAGCAACCGGCACGTCCTTCCAGGCGTATCCCTGCTTGGCGACGGCCTGCTTAATGACGTCGAGCGCGGCCGCTTCGCCACCTGACGTCCACCAATGCAGCATCTGCACTTCCTTGATGTCCGCCGCGTGCGCCAGCGTCCCATAGCTGATGGTGACGGCAGCCAAAGCCGTCGAGATCAGAAATGCGCGGAACTTCATACGCGTGTCCCTTCCCTTTTTTGGTCGTTTCCTGCCGGAAGCGGTCCGGCACCGTTTCGAGAGGCCGGTTCGGCTCTTGAATATCATTATCGTTGTCGTCTGCGGTTGCCGCCGAACCCATAAGAAGCGGCCCGCCTTCCGAAGCTCCTTTCCTAGTGTCCAACAAAACGAGGGGCGCGCTTGCCCCTGAAGGCGGCAACGCCCTCGGCGAGATCATCGGTCGTGGCGGTGAGCGCGCCAGCAAGCCCTTCGATGGGGGCGTCACTGTCCTCCCCTTCGGCCGCATTAATCATGGCCTTGACGATCTGCACGGCAAGTGGGCCGCGCGCGGCAACGTCAGACGCCAGGCTTTCGGCGCGTGTCAGTGCTTGGCCATCGTCGGTCACTTCGTCGACCAGACCGAGCTCGCAACCTTCTTCGGCGGTGAACAGACGTCCCGTGAGTGCCATGCGGCGCACGACGGAGGCGCCGAAGCGGCGAACCAGTCGCTGCGTTCCCGACCAGCCAGGCGCCATGCCCAGTCCCGTCTCCGGAAGCCCGAGCTTGATGCCGCGCTCGGCGATACGTATGTCCGCCACCGCGGCGAGTTCCAGTCCACCGCCGAATGCGTGGCCGGTGAGCGCCGCAATGAGCGGCACGCGCAGGCGCGCCAGCGCCTCGAACGCGCGATGGCCCGCACGCGTCCAATCGCGCCACATGTCGAGCGCCGGCAAGCCGCCCCAGGCTGCAATATCGCCGCCGGCGCAAAATGCCTTGCCTTCGCCGAACAGGATCGCCACGCGGGTCTCGCGCGAGGCCTCGATGGCCCGCGCCGCCTCGCCGAGCGCCTCGATCATGTCGCGATCAAGCGCATTGAGCTTATCGGGGCGCTTGAGGCCGAGACGGGCGATCGATCCCTGGAAGGTCAATTCGACAAACGGGCTCAAGCTGCCCTCCGCAATTCGAGGCCAATCGGTTCGGGACGGAACAGCACGGCCGGCATCAACTTGAGATTGCCCGCCACTCGCAGTGGGAATTCCGATTGTGCAAGCACGTCACGCTGCAAGTCAACACCGGGCGCGATCTCGACGACTGTGACGCCTTCGGGCTCGAGCCTCAAGACGCAACGTTCGGTGACGTAGACGATCTCCTGCCCCTGCGCGACCGCCTGCCTGCCCGAAAACGACACCTGCTCGACCTCGTTGACGAGCTTTTTGACTTTCCCTTCCCTGGCAATCCGCAACGAGCCATCGGCGATCTCGAGGCCTGCGCCCGCGGTGAAGTAGCCGGAGAACACGATCCGCTTGGCCCGCGCCGTGATGTCGACAAAGCCGCCAGCCCCGGCCGTCACATGGGGACGGAGGCCGAGCTTGGAAACGTTGACCGAGCCTGAGCGGTCGATCTGCAGAAACGAGAGCAGCGACATGTCGAAGCCGCCACCCTGGAAATAGGTGAATTGATGTGGCGACTGGACGATCGCCTCGGCATTCGACGCACAGCCGAACTGAAAATCGAGCAGCGGAACACCGCCGATGGCGCCCTGCTCGATCACCCAGGTGACCGCACCGTGCCGGCCTTCCTCGATCAGAATACGCGGGACGTTGGCCGAAATGCCGAACCCGATGTTGACGGCGTCGCCGTCGCGAAGCTCCATCGCGACGCGACGTGCGATGGCTTTGCCGACGTCGAATTTTGGCGTCTCGAACGAGGCGATTGGCCGAAAGATCTCACCGGAAATCGCGGGCTCATACGGCGTGTTCGTGGTCTGGAGTTGGTCCGGAGCCACGACGATCACATCGACGAGCACGCCTGGCACGACCACGTCATGAGGACGCAAGGTGCCGGCAGCCGCAAGGCGCTTGACCTGTGCGATCACGAGGCCGCCATTGTTGCGCACGCTCAGCGCCTGGTCGAGCGGCCCGAGAATGCCGCCCTCGTGCTCGTACGAAAGATTGCCGCGTTCGTCCGCAGTGGTGGCGCGAATGATCGCGACCTGCGGAATGATGCTCGGGAAGAACAGCCAGTCCTCGCCGGCGAAGTTCACCCGACTGACGATCGGCTCGGAAGCAGCCTTGCCGTTCATTGCGCAGCCTTCACGCGCTGGGTCGACGAAGGTGTCCATGCCGACCTTGGTCAGCACGCCCGGGCGCTTTGCAGCGGCTTCGCGGTGCATGTCGAACAGGATTCCCGACGGCACATTGTAGGCGGGAATGCTGTTCCCCGAGATCATCTCCCAGATCGCGGGGGGAGCGGCCGAGGAAGGGCCGGACGGATAAGAGCCGGCCAGGACCTTCTTGAGGCATCCAGGCTTGGCGATGTGATCGATGCCTTTGACGCCCCACATGTCGCCAGCAGCGATCGGATGCAGCGTCGTCAGGTTGCGCGGGTGGCCGTCGGCTTCAAATCTTGCGCCGATGGCGGCGAGCACCGCATCCGGGCAGCCCAGCCCGGATGACGAAGAGACCGTCACGACGGCACCGTCGGGTATCAGATGGGCCGCCTCAGAAGCGCTCAAGACCTTCGTTCGTGCCATAGTCCGCCTCAGGTCGCCAGATCGATGGGCGTCTCGTGCCCCGTTCGTGCAGCCTCACGCGTCGACAGCGCGAGGCTCAGAGACTTGATTCCATCCTCGCCCGTTGCAGAGGGTGCCCCACGGCCCGCGACCGCATCGCCGAAGAGGCGCACCGCCCGCAGATAGAGATTCTCGTGCGCGACCGTGAGCTGCCTCTCGCCGTCTTTGGTCCGCAGCAGGACCTCGCCTTTCGGCTGCTGGGTCATACAGTCGATCCCGATCAGCGACCCCTCTTCGCCGTGGACCTCGAAGCCGGTCACCGCGTATCTGGTCGTGAAGGCGTCGTGGAACTGGGCAATCAGCCCGCTTTCAAAGCGGACGACCCCCATGACGCCGTCTTCGAGACCTGCCTGGCCCATACCACCCCGCGAGGTCATCGCGGTCACGGCAACAGGCTCCTCGTCGAGCACGAAACGCATGGTGTCGGCATCATGAACGGTGATGTCGAGCACCACGCCGCCACCCGACCCCGGCCGCTCGATCCGCCAGCCCTGCAGATGCGGCGGCAGGTAGACCGAATGAAACACGCGGGCAAACAGCGGCTTGCCGATGTGGCCGGCCTTGATCGCGGCATGAATTGCGCGATGGGTGGCCGCATTGCGCAAATGATGGTTCGTCCCCATTTGCACGCCCGCCGCCTTGCAGGCCGCAACCATCCGCTTGGCATCCGCCAAATTCAGTGCGAGCGGCTTCTCACACAGAACGTGTTTTCCGGCCGCAGCTGCGGCCAGCGTTTGCGAGCAATGATGCTCGTTCGTTGTCGAGATATAGACCGCATCGATACCGCTTCCGAGCAACGCCTCGAGATCCGTCGTTGCGGTCGCGATTCCATTCTCGCCGGCAAAGCGCTGCGCGCGCTCCGGATCGCTGCTCATCACGGCTACCACCTCGCCATTCCCCCCGCGGATGGCCTCGATCACCCACTCGCGCGCGATCGTACTTGCACCGATCAATCCCCAACGCAGGCCACTCAAGATGCGATCCTCCGTTTGAATGTCGCTCCACAACTCTCCCGAACGACCAAGCGCGCTTCGCCGACATAGCTCTCGAGACGACGCTCGCCCTCGTTGATCTGCCTCAGCAACATCTGCGCTGCGCGTTCTCCGAGACTGCCGGCATCGACCGAGACGGTGGTCAGAGCGGGAGAGACATGACGGGCCTCGGCGGTGTCATCGAAACCGACGACGGCAACATCGCGCCCGACGGTCAACCCCTGTCGTGCGATCGCCAACATCGCGCCGATGGCCACGACGTCGTTGAAGCAAACCACCGCCGTCGGTCGCCTCTCCGACGACAACAGGCGCTTCATTGCGTCGAAGCCGCCATCCTTCGTTGGCATGCTCTCAATGATCCGCGCGGGCTCGACGGCAAGTCGCGCCTGCTCCATGGCGCCGGCAAATCCGGCGACACGGTCCTGGAAGACGACCATCCGGCCGACACCGCCAACGAAAGCGACATCGCGATGGCCGAGCTCGATGAGATGTTCGGTCGCCCGCGTTGCACCAGCCAGATTGTCGGAAACCACCAGCGAGGCCCGGGCTCCGATGATCCGCCGGATCGCGAGCACGATGGGCAAACGCGCCTCGAGCCGCGAGATCTCCGCCACATCGGTATCGAGCGCCGGACTAAGGATCAGGCCGGCGGCGCCATGCTCCCGCATTGAGCGCACCACCTCGGCCTGCCGGACGACGCTCTCGGCAGTATTGGCGATGAACGGAACAAACCCGGAGTTTTGCAGGGCTCGCTCGATGCCAATGGCAAGCTCGGCAAAAAACGGGTTCGACAGATCATTGATCACCATTCCGACGATGTCGGCCCTCGCGCGGCGCAAGCTCGCAGCACCACGGTTGTAGACATAGCCGAGAGCGTCCATCACGCCTGCCACGCGCTGGCGCGTCTCCTCTTTGACGAGAGGACTCCTCTTGAGCACAAGCGACACCGTCGACTTCGACACCCCCGCCGACTTGGCAATGTCGAGGATCGTCACCGCACGAGATTTGCGCCCCGCACGCGCCATGCCCTTCGCGAGCCTCCCTGAATTTGGAACGTTCCAAATACTCCTATTCTTCTTGACGCGCAAGGCTCGAAATTGCGGCTACTGCGGAATTTTGACCTCAAACGTCAGACGCTTCATATTATAGAACGTTCCAAATAGTGCCCGTTCGCTTCGGCGCGAGCGCATGGAAGGAAACCGATATGGATGATCAGCGACGACCTAGCGCTTTGGTGACGGGAGCGGGACGCGGCATCGGCCGCGCAATCGCGCTCGCTCTATCGAGAGCCGGCTTCTCGATCATCGTGAATGATCTTCCTGGCTCGGAAGATCTCGACGAGACGCTGGCAGCCATCCGCGAAGCAGGCGGGGATGCAAAGGCCATCAGCCTGGATATTTCGCGGGTCGAGCAGCACCATCAATTCGTGGACGACGCCTGGAATGCCTTTGGCGGCATCGACTGCCTCGTCAACAATGCTGGTGTATCCGTCAGCGTGCGCGATGATCTCCTGAAGATGACACCGGAGAGCTACGACCGCATCATGAATATCAACCTGCGCGGCCCCTTCTTCCTGACTCAGGAGGTCGCGCGGCGGATGATCGGCGCGCAATCGCAGCACTTTCGCAGCATCATCACGATCTCGTCGATCAATGCCGAGTTCGCCTCGATTGACCGCGGAGAGTACTGCGTCTCCAAGACGGGACTGTCCATGATGGCCCGACTTTTCGCGATCCGGCTTGCCGATCACGGCATCGGGTCCTACGAGCTTCGGCCAGGGATCATCCGAACGCAAATGACTGCCGTCGCCAAGGATAAGTACGACCGGCTCATTGGCGAGGGTCTCACGCCTATCAAGCGCTGGGGTGAACCCGAGGATATCGGAAAAGCCGTCGCCACCTTGGCGATAGGCCAACTCGGCTATTCGACGGGAGATGTCATCCACGTCGATGGCGGCCTGGCGCTGCGGAAGCTCTGACGGCGGATGGAGGCCTATCGCCTAAAGCGCGATGAGATTGGGACGCATCGTCATCGCGCTTTAGGTTATTGCTTGAGCATGATCCTTTCGGAAAACCGCTTCACACTTTTCCGGATCATGCTCTACACAATCCCCGCCGACGTTCCGGCGATGGCGGGACGCTCCCTCGCCTTTTGCGCGCGATAACCGGATGCGCGATAGGCCGCGATCGGCGCGATCGCACCGCCGGCGCGCAGGCGGGCAATGGCGAGCAGTGGCGAGACGTCGGTCGTGAAGGCGCGCTTCAATTCGAGATGTGCGCCGAGCGCGTCATTGGACTCTTGCGCCGCTTCGAGTGCTGCGCGATCGACGATGAGCGCCTGCGCATAGGCGCGCTGCAGCTCGATCGCCGATTGCATCAGGCTCTCGATCGGATCGGTCACGTTATGCGACTGGTCGATCATATAAGCTGGCGCAAAGCCTTCCGCCTTGCGACGCTCGGCGTCGATCAGCTCGTTGAAGACGAGAAACAGCCGGAACGGCTCGACCGAGCCGCTGTCGAGATCGTCGTCACCATATTTTGAATCGTTGAAATGGAAGCCTGCGAGCTTGCCGAAGCGAACGAGCCGGGCGACGATCTGCTCGATATTCACGTTCGGCGCATGATGGCCGAGATCGACGAGGCAATACGCCTTGGGCCCGAGCTCCTGCGCAACGGCAAAACTCGAACCCCAATCCGAGATCACGGTCGAGTAGAACGCCGGCTCGTAGAGCTTGTGCTCGAGGAACACCCGCCAATCAGCAGGGAGTGCGGCGACGATCTCGCGCATCGCGTCGATATAGCGGTCGAGCGCCTTGGTCAGATTCGATTGGCCGGCAAAGTTCGAGCCGTCGGCGATCCAGACGGTCAGCGCATTCGAGCCAAGCTTGCGGCCGATCTCGATGCACTCGATATTGTGCGCGATCGCCTGAGCGCGCACGCGCGCATCGGTATGCGACAACGAACCGAACTTGTACGAAAGCTCCTGCCCCGCCTGATCCTGGAACGTGTTGGAATTGACCGCGTCGAAGGCAAGGCCATGCGTCGCGGCTTTTTCGCGCAAGGCTGCATAGTCGTCGACCTTGTCCCACGGAATGTGCGGCGAGATCGCAGGGGTTGCCCGCGCCAGTTGCTGGATTACGGCGCAATCGTCGATCTTCTCGAAGACATTGCGCGGCTCACCTGGCCCCGGAAAGCGGGCAAATCGCGTCCCCCCCGTGCCGACGCCCCAGGTCGGAATGGCGACGCCGAAGGCCATGACCTTCTGGACCAAGGCGTCCGCGTCGATCCCGTGCCGCGCCAGTGTGCGCTTCAGGGCATCGAAGTCTTCAGTGGTTGCGTCTTCGAGCCGCGCGTTCTGCTTGGCGACGAAATCCGCGCTGATCGAGAACGGCGTGCTCATCGCGTGAAGGCCTGGGCGTTGCCGGCATCGACATTAAGAATGTTGCCGGTCGATTTGGCCGAAAGGTCGGACGCGAAGAAGTAGACACCCTCCGCAATATCCTCGGGGAAAACCGACAGTTTGAGCATCGAGCGCTGGCGATAGACTTCCTCGAGTTGATCTTCGGTGACCTTGTTGGACGCCGCACGCTGCTGACGCCACTCGCCTTCCCAGATCTTCGAGCCGCGCAGCACCGCATCCGGATTGACCGTGTTGACGCGAATGCCATGCGCCGCGCCTTCCAGCGCCAGGCAGCGGGCGAGATGGATCTCCGACGCCTTGGCTGCGCAATAGGCCGAAGCGCCCGCCGAAGCGGCAAGGCCGTTCTTCGAGGCGACGAAGATGATGGCGCCACCAATGTTCTGACGCTGCATCAGCCGGAACGCCTCGCGCGAGACAAGGAAATAGCCAGTGGCGAGAATGTCCATGTTCTTCTGCCACAGTCCAAGACTCGTGTCCTCCACCGGCGAGGCCGAGGCAATCCCCGCGTTCGAGACGACGATGTCGACACCGCCAAATGCGCGCGCGGCCTGTTCGAACGAAGCGACCACTGCTGCCTCGTCAGTCACGTCGAGCTTCACGCCGATCGCCGCGTCGCGGCCATGGCGTTTCGTGATCGCCGCAACGCGCTCGTTCAGCGCCTTCTCGTCGATATCGGCAATGACGAGGCAAGCGCCTTCATCGAGCAACCGCTGCGCGGTCGCTCCGCCAATGCCGCCGGCACCGCCGGTCACATAGGCGATCCGCCCGGCAAGCGATTTCGGCTTGGGCATGCGCTGGAGCTTGGCCTCCTCCAGCAGCCAATATTCGATGTTGAAGGCCTCCTGCTCGGCAAGGCCGACATAGGCACTGACGCCCGAGGCGCCACGCATGACGTTGATTGCGTTGACATAGAATTCGGCCGCAACGCGCGCCGTCGCCTTGTCCTTGGCAAACGTGAACATGCCGATTCCCGGAGCGAGATACACGACCGCGTTGGGATCGCGCATGGCCGGTGTGTCAGGATGTTTGCAGCGCTCGTAATAGGCCGCGTAGTCGCGCCGGTACGCGGCGAGGACGTCGTCGAGGCCAGCGATCACCTCGTCGAGATTGTCGCGCACGGGATCGTAGGGCAGCAGCAATGGCCGGATCTTGGTACGAAGAAAGTGATCCGGACAGGAGGTGCCGAGCGGCGCCAACTTCGTCAGCGCGCTGGCGTTGACAAACTCCAGCACCTCCGGGGCATCGGTGAAATGGCCGATCTTGCGCTCGTCGGAGGAGATCTTACCGCGGATCAGCGGCATCAGCCTGGCCGCAATCGCGCGGCGCTTCTCCGGCAAAGCTGTTTCGACCTTGGCACCGCCGAAAGCCGGCTTCTGTTCATGCAACGCAAGCCAATCAGCGGCCTGCTGAATCACGCGCAAGGTCATCTCGTAACAGGCTTTCGACGTCTCGGCCCAGGTGAAGAGCCCGTGGCCGCCGAGAACCACCCCGACATAGTCGGGATGGCGCGTGGCCATCTCGCCGAGTTTCAGGCCGAGATCGAACCCGGGCCGCTGCCACGGCAGGAATCCGAGCTTGCCGCCGAAAACCTCGCGGGTCAGACGCTCAGCGTCGACTGAGGCGGCAATGGCGATGACCGCGTCGGCGTGGACGTGATCGACATGACGGTGCGGCACGAAGGCGTGCAGGGGCGTATCGATCGAAGTCGCGCGCGGATTGAGATCGAAGGTGCAGTGATTGAACAAGGCGACCATCTCGTCCTCATGGGCGAGGCCGCGATAGAGGCCTTTCAGGCTCTCGAGCTTGTCGAGGTACAGCGTTGAAAAGCCGTCCCGCTTCATCGAGCCGAGGTCGCCGCCAGACCCTTTGACCCAGAGCACGCGTGTAGTCTCGCGCGTCAGTGGATCCTTCATCTCGATCTTGGCTGAGGTGTTGCCGCCGCCGAAATTGGTGATGCGCAGATCGGCCCCGAGCAGGTTCGAGCGGTACAGCAACTGACCTGCCTCATCGAGCCCGGCGGCGAGCGCGTCGTCCCAGAGATTTGGCAGGGGCGTGGCCGCGACCTCGCTCATTAGGCATTCTCCCTGTGCTTGATCTCTGGGCAGCTTAGGCCACGGATTCAATCAAGGTCAATCACCGACACTCAGCAGTGCGACGCAATATGATTGATGCGGCGCGATATTGAGCGAATTTGACGGTTTGCAGTTGACCACTCGTCGAGAGCGTGACCTATTTACGGGCAAAAGGGAGGGCGACGTGCACGAGCGGGAACGCTGGCAGGTCATCAAGGCACTCTTGCGTGAGCGGTCGCTGGTGCGCATCGCCGACGCTTGTCGCGCGACCGGCGTCTCCGAAGCCTCGATACGGCGCGATTTCGCCAGGCTTGCCGAGCAAGGTGTCGCGATAAGGGTGCACGGCGGACTCGAAGCCCTGCCGGAAACCGCCAACGCACCGGGCGACGTCCTCTCCCTTGCCACCCGCTCCTTCGACGTCAGCCAGACGCTCAACATCGACGCCAAGCGCGCCATTGCGAAAGCGGCAGTCGCCCTCTGCACCGACGGCGAGACGATCATCATCAATGGCGGCACGACGACGTACCAGATGGGCGAGTATTTGCGCGAGCGCCGTCTGAAGGTGTTGACCAATTCCTATCTGCTCGCCGACGCGCTGATCCACACGTCGAAATGCCGCGTCGCCTTGCCGGGTGGCGAGGTCTATCGTGAGCAGGGAATGATCGTCTCGCCTTTTGAAGAGGATGCGATCCAGCACTATTCGGCGACGCGGATGTTCATGAGCGCAATCTCGATCGGACCGCTCGGCGTGATCGAGGGCGATCCCCTGCTCGCCCGCGCCGAATCCAAACTGCTGAAGCGTGCCGACAAGCTGATCGTGCTGGCCGATTCCTCGAAGTTCGTCTCGCGCGGCAGCCTTGTCGTCTGCCCGCTCTCGCGCATCGATATGCTGATCACCGATTCCGATGCGCCGAGCGACGCACTCGACATGCTGCGCGCACATGGTGTCCGCGTCGTTGTCGTCGATGCGGGCGCTCAAACCATTGCGGCGGCGTGACCATGACAACGGACGCGCACAGTCATCCTCCTGCGGCGCCGCTTCTGTCGGTGCGCGCGGTCGAGAAATCCTTTCCAGGCGTGCGGGCGCTGTCCGGCGTCTCGTTCGACGCTGCCAAAGGCGAAGTCCACGCCTTGCTCGGCGAGAACGGCGCCGGCAAGTCGACGCTGATCAAGATCGTTTCGGGCGTGTTCCCGCCCGATCGCGGCGAGGTTCTCGTGGACGGCAAGCCGGTCGATCTCGCACGGCCGGACGATGCCCGGCGCGCCGGCATCGCCACGATCTATCAGGAGCTGCTGCTGTTTCCGGAGCTCACCGTCGCCGAGAACATCTTCATGGGGCATGCGCCGCGCGCAGGCCTCCGCCGGATCGACTGGCGGGCGATGCGGGAGAAGACAAATGCGCTGCTCGCCTCGCTCGAGATTCATGACCTGCAGGCAGACCGCATCGTCGGCTCGCTCAGCGTCAGCAATCGTCAGCGCGTCGAGATCCTGCGCGCGCTGTCGCAGGACGCGCGCATACTGATCATGGACGAGCCGACCGCGGCTCTGACCGAGTACGACGTGACGCGGCTGTTCGACATTGTGCGCAAGCTGAAAGCCCGCGGTGTCGCCGTGATCTATATCAGCCATCGGCTCGACGAGATTTTCGCGATCGCCGATCGTGTCACGGTGCTGCGCGATGGCGCCCATGTCGCTACCAAGCGCGTTGCCGACACGGACGCGGCCGAACTCGTGCAATTGATGGTCGGCCGCAGGATCGAAAGCCTGTTCCCGAAGATCACGGTTCCAATCGGCAAGCCGGTGCTGGAGGTGAAGAACCTCGAACGACGGCCACTGACGAGGAACGTCTCGCTCACGGTGCGCGCCGGCGAGATCGTCGGCGTTGCCGGCCTCGTCGGCTCGGGTCGCAGCGAGCTGGCGCAAACCATTTTCGGCGTCACGCCGGCCGATAACGGCGAAATCCGGATCGCCGGACACAAGGTCGACATCCGCTCGCCGGCACAGGCACGGTCTTTGGGCGTCGCCTATGTTCCCGAAGATCGCGGCACGCAGGGCCTGGTGCGGCCGATGACGGTGCGCGAGAACTTCAGCCTCGCCGCGCTTGGCAAGATCGCATTCGGCGGCTTCATCGATCGCGGCGCCGAACGAAAGCTCGCCGGCGACGGCGTCAAGCGCTTTGCGGTCAAGACGAGCTCGCTCGAGCAGACCGCCGGCAAGCTCTCCGGCGGCAATCAGCAGAAGATCGTGCTCGGCAAATGGCTCGCCAATGGGCCGAAGCTGTTGATCCTCGACGAGCCGACGCGCGGCATCGATGTGGGCGCCAAGGCCGAGATCCATCGGCTGATGGGCGAGCTTGCGGCCCAGGGGCTCGCCATCCTGATGATCTCGAGCGAGCTGCCAGAAGTGCTCGGCATGAGCGACCGCATCCTCGTGATGCGCGAAGGCCGTATCGTTGCCGAATTCTCGCGCGAAGAAGCAACCCAGGAGTCGATCGGCGCAGCGATGATGGGCAGTCATGACAACGCGGAGGAAGCGGCATGACGACCGTGACCTTGGCCGGCGCCGAGGCTGATCCGCGGCGGCGGCTGAAGGTGCTTGCCTCGCAGGAGGCTTTGCTCGCGATCGCAGTGATCGGACTCGCCATCGCCGTCGGCCTTTACAATCCGCGCTTTCTGGCGGCGCGCAATCTTTCCGACGTGCTGCTCGGCAACGCCTATATCGCAGTCGCGGCAGTCGGCATGTCGATGGTGATCGTTTCCGGCAACATAGATATTTCCGTTGGCGCGCTGATCGGCGTCCTGGCGACGATCAGCGGCACTCTGGCCGTGAACGGCGCGCCGATCGTGGTCGCCTGGCTCGCGGCGCTCGTTGCCGGCGTCCTCGTGATGGCCTTGCAGGGCGCCATCATCGCCTATCTGCGCATTCCGGCGATCGTGGTTACGCTCGGCATGCTGTCGATCCTCAAAGGCGGTCTGATCAGCGTCACCGGCGGCAAATGGATCACCGACCTGCCCGACAGCTTCCATCTCGCCGATATCGAGCTCTTCGGCGTGCTGCCGTTTCCGGTTTTTCTCATGATTTTGGTGACGATCCTGGCCGCCTTGTGGATGCGCTATTCGGCCTCGGGCCGCGCCATCTACGCGGTCGGCGGCAACGCCGAAGCGGCGCGGCTCTGCGGCATTTCGCAGCCGCGCACGATCGTGATGGTCTTCGCGTTGCACGGCTTCTTCGCCGGAGCGGCCGCCCTGCTCTACGCGACGCAGCTGCGCGTCATCCAGTCGACTGTGCCGCCCAATCTCGAGCTGACGATCATCACCGCGTCGGTCGTCGGAGGCGTCAGCATTCTCGGCGGCGTCGGCACGGTTATCGGCTCGACGCTTGCGGCCGTACTGATCGCGGAGATCGCCAGTGCGCTGGTCTTCATCGACGTCTCGCCCTACTGGATCCGCGCGGTCCAGGGCGTGCTCATCCTCGTGACCGTGATCGCCGACATTCTGCGGCGCCGTCGCATGGCCGGAGCATGAGCGCCATGAGCGAAATCCCACTTCCCCAGGCCGCCAAGCGTGTCGTGCCCTGGTGGCTGCTGCGCCACGAGACCATGCTCGCAGTGATCCTGCTCATTG
Organism: Bradyrhizobium sp. UFLA05-108; assembly: GCF_059803455.1. Classification (NCBI taxonomy): domain Bacteria; kingdom Pseudomonadati; phylum Pseudomonadota; class Alphaproteobacteria; order Hyphomicrobiales; family Nitrobacteraceae; genus Bradyrhizobium; species Bradyrhizobium sp. UFLA05-108. The sequence continues at coordinate 139,778 of NZ_JBANAZ010000010.1, forward strand.
CGCTGATCGTGCTCGGCGGCTTGAACAGTCGTTTCCTCACGCTCGACAATCTGCTCAATCAAGGCAGGCTGACCACCGAGGTCGGGCTGATCGCGCTGCCGATGACCTTCATCATCATCACCGGCGGCATCGATCTCTCGGTCGGCTCGATCGTCGGGCTGTGCGCGATCCTGCTCGGCTATTCCTGGAAGATTTTCGGCTTTCCCTTGCCGTTGGCGATCTGCTTCTCGCTACTCGTCGGCGCCGCGGCAGGTTTCCTCAATGGGATCGTCATCACTAGGGTGAAGGTACCGCCACTGATCATGACGATCGCGACGCTCGCGCTCTATCGCGGGCTCGCCGAAGGGATCAGCCAGGCGCGTTCGGTGCGCGGCTACCCGGAATGGTTCTACTTCATCGGACAGGAAAACCTGTTCGGCGTGCCGGCGCAGCTCTGGCTCTTGCTGATTGCGATCGTGGTCTCGGCGATCGTTCTTGACCGCACCACCTTCGGCCGGACGCTCTATGCGATCGGCAACAACGAGACCGCCGCGCGCTTTTCCGGTTTGCCGGTCGATCGCGTCAAGCTGATCATCTACACGCTATCGGGCTTCATGGCCGGCCTTTCCGCCTGTGTTCTCGTCTCGCGCGTGACCACGACCCGCTCGGACATGGGGATCGGCTATGAGCTCGACGTGATCGCGGCGGTGGTGCTCGGTGGCACCAGCATATTCGGCGGCATCGGCACGATCTGGGGCACGGTGGTTGGCCTCGCAATGATCCAGCTCTTGAAAAACGGACTGGCTCTGACCGGTGTCAAGGGCGACGCGACGATCGTGGTCATCGGCGCGGTGCTCATCCTTTCAACTCTTGTGGCGAGTTCGCTCCAGCGGCGCCGCGACGGCGTTTGATGGAGTGTCTGACCGCGAAAACAGCGGCTTAAACATGGGAGGACAACAAGATGAAGCTCGGATTAGCCTTTGCATTCCTCAGCGCGACGCTGCTGGCCGGAACGGCCTCGGCGGCGGACAAGAGATGGGACGGCGCGGACGACCTGCCGGTCAATCCGCTTGCCTGTTCTGCCGGCGAGGCGAACGCCGCGCCCGCGGCCAAGCCTTATGACGGCGGCCGGCCAACCAATGCGGCCGACAAAGCCGGCAAGCCGATCACGCTGGTTGACGTGCCGAAGCTGATCGGCATCGGTTATTTCAACGCGACCTCGAAAGGCATGCAGGACGCAGCCAAGGCGCTCGGCAATGTCACGGTGAAGACCGACGGCCCGACCGAGGCCAAGATCGACGAGCAGATCAAGTTCATCGACAATTACATCACCAGCGGCGTCGACGGCATTCTCTTCGCCGCCAACGATCCGGTGGCCATCGCGCCGGTCCTGAAGAAGGCTCTGTCGAAGGGCATCCATGTCGTCGGCTATGACGCCAATTCGACGCCGGACGCGCGCGAATGGTTCGTCAATCAGGCCGAGTTCAACGGCATCGCCAAGGCGATGATGGACTCGATGGCCAAGGAGGCCGGCGACGACAAGAGCTTCGCAATCGTCACCTCGACCTTCACGACGCCGAACCAGGCGCGCTGGATCGCCGAAATGTGGGCCTATGCTCAGAAGTGTCATCCCAAGCTGAAATGGCTGGAAACGGTCGAGGCGCAGGAGGACAATAACCTGTCCTTCAACCAGGCGACGACGCTGATCAACAAGCATGGCGACAAGCTGGCTGGCCTGTTCGGCATGACCTCGGTCGCGACACCCGCTTCGGCGGAAGCCGTGACCAAGGCCAAGCTCTGCGGCAAGGTGGCGGTGGTCGGCCTTGCCACCCCGAATGCGATGAAGCCGTATGTCAACGCGGACTGCGTCAAGTCGGTCGTGCTGTGGAATCCGGTCGATCTCGGCTATGCCGCGACCTACGTGATGCGCGCGGTCGTCGACGGCACCCTGAAGCCCGGCGCGACCTCGGTGGACGCAGGCAAGCTCGGCAAGCTGAACGTGGTCAATGGCAGCGAGATCCTGCTTGGCTCGCCCTTCATCTTCACGAAGCAGAACGTCAAGGACTTCGATTTCTGATCTGGACTCGTCGCCCGGCCGCAGAACGCGGTCGGGCGACGCCCTTTTGGTTTTCGCGTCGTGGCCATGACAAACCAGCCGTGACACTCATGACGTCGCCTGTTGAGATGTAGCTTAATGATGGGCCAGACGGTCGCAGTGCTCGACATCGGCAAGACAAATGTAAAGCTTGCCTTGTTCGACGACGGCCGACTTCTCTGGGAAAAGTCGGCGCCCAACCGCATTCGACCAGGCCCGCCCTATCCGCACGAAGACGTTGAGAGCGCGTGGAGCTTCTTCCTCGATGCGCTTGATGAGGCCGCACGCACGCATCAGATCAGCGCCATCGTTCCGACCGCGCATGGCGCAGCCGGGGCTTTGATCGGCGAGAGCGAGCTCGCCGCTCCGGTCATGGACTACGAATTCACGGGCGTAGAAGTGATCGAGCCCGACTATGCCAGTTTGCGGCCACCCTTTTCGGAGAGCCTGTCGCCGAAGCTGCCAGCGGGCCTCAATCTCGGTCGGCAGCTCGCCTATCAGAAGTGGCGCTGTCCGGACCTCTTTGCCAAAGGGAGATATTTCGTCGGCTATCCGCAATATTGGACCTGGCGCCTGAGCGGCGTCGCTGTCTCTGAAGTCACGACACTCGGTGCCCATACGGATCTCTGGGCGCCGCGGCAGGGACAAGTCTCGAGCCTCGTCAAAGCGCTCGGCGTCGACCACTTGCTGCCACCCCTGCGCCGCGCCTTTGATCCGCTCGGTCCGATCAAAGCCGAAATCGCCGCCGCATGCGGGCTGGCGCCGGAAACGCCAGTGTTTTGCGGTATCCACGATTCCAACGCTTCACTTCTGCCCTACCTCGTCTCGCGCCAGGCGCCGTTCACCGTGTTGTCGACCGGCACCTGGGTGATCCTGATGAGCGTGGGCCTTGCTCTCGATCAGCTCGATCCTCGCGACGACACGCTCGCCAACGTCGGCGCGCTGGGCCAACCGATCGCCTGCGGGCGCTTTATGGGCGGACGCGAATACGCCGTCGTCGCGGGCGGCAGCGGCAATCCTGATCGTGACGCGATCGCGCGCGTCATCGCCTCGGGGGCGATTGCCCTACCCTGCTTCTCCGGCCACGGCGGACCTTATGCGGCGACCAAAGGCCTGATCCGCGGCGAAGTCGCAACGCGCGATCGGACCGCGCTTGCGACGCTCTATTGTGCCCTGGTCAGCGATCTGATGCTGACGCGCATGGGAGCGAACAGCGGCGATCTCATCGTCGAGGGGGCCTTCGCCGGCAATCTTCCTTTCTGTCAGACTCTCGGCGCGTTGCGACCGACCCAGCGCGTCTTTGCCGCGGAAGACGCCGCGGGCACGGCCCGCGGTGCCGCAATGCTTGCGCATTGGCCGCCTTCCTACCCCATCGCGGCGCCAATGCCCGTCCCCGCAACTCCGATTTCCGGCCTTGACGCATATCGTGACGTTTGGACGGCGCAGATCAGCCTGATCGGTCGCTGACCGCATCGGCGGCGATGTGAGGTTATGGCTCCGCGATTCCTTGATCGTGCTATGCGATCACAGAACCGGTAGTGGCTGCGCGTTTGAGTGGGATGCTATCCTGTCGCGAGACCAGCTTGGAACCATGTCCGAAGCGCTGCGATGTCGGGGCGCTGCTCCAATCCCATTGCGCATGAAAAATGGTAGGTGTCGCCAGACAAGGTCTGCGCGAACGGCGCCTCCAGCAGGCCCGCTGCAAGAGCATCGGCGATCAGGAGCCGGCTGACTATGACGACGCCGTGGCCGGCAATCGCGGCCTGAACCGCCAGCATGCTATCGGAGAAACGGGGACCTGCATCGGTATCCACCTCCGTGACACGCGCCTGTGCGCACCAGCGGGACCAGTCCGGCGTTAGTGCCGGTCGGGTTCGCCCGTCGATATGGATCAGTGTCGAGCCTCGCAGATCGTCCAGGCGCGATATGCCGAGATGTGGGCTACACACGGGCGTGAACACGTCGACGCAAAGGGGCACGCTGATGGCACCGGGAAATGGCCCGCTCCCATAACGTATGGCTGCTTCGATACCTCCCGGCCGCAGTTCCTCGACGGCATTGGACGTATGCAGCCTGAGATTGATCTCCGGAACTGCCTGCCGCAGTGAATCCAGTCGCGGAATGAGCCAGTGGCTCAGGAATGCCGTTGTGGATGAAAGGGTGACGATCGTTCGTTCAGTGTCCGCCCGCAGCCGCGAGATGGTTCTCTCGATCTCGCCGAAACCGGTCGCGGTAGCCTCGTAGAGAGCTTGGCCCGGCCGGGTCAGCGCCACGGCCCTGAGAGTACGGTCCAGAACGCGAAAGCCCAGATAGGTTTCGAGTTGCCTGATCTGATGGCTGATGGCCGTGGGCGTCACCAGCAATTCTTCCGCTGCGGCCTTGAAGCTTTTCCGCCGCGCCGCCGCCTCGAAGGCGCGCAGCGACGACAATGGCGGCAGGCGCGAAGCGGCCATGATGAATCTGACTCATCTCTAAGCTGAGGATTTCGATTTTTCTCCTTTAGCACATTGGGATTATGATCCCAAAAAGGAACACGCAAATAAAAATTCTCATCAAGAAAAGAAGGAATCCATGGCTGACCTCGTCGTGGGACTAATCGATGTCTTCGCCGACAGGCCGTTGTCGGGCAATCCGCTTGCCGTGGTGCAAGGGGCCGACGATTTATCGGACGATGCGATGCGACGGATCGCGGGCGAGTTCAATCAGGCCGAAACGACGTTCATCATGCGCAGCATGTGCGCAGACTGGAAGCTACGGTCCTTCACCGCGAGCGGCGCAGAAGTATTCGGCGCTGGGCACAATGCGCTCGGTGCGTGGCTCTGGCTCGGAGAACATGGCGATCTGGGCCCGCTCACCCCCGCGCGGACATTCCGACAGGAGATCGGTTCGGATGTCCTGCCGATCGTCCTTGAATCGATCGATGGCCGTGTCCACGGCCGAATGCGTCAGGCGCCGTTGCGCTTGTCTGATCCACTGGAAGACATCGTACCGCTGGCTGCCGCCCTGCGCCTCGATCGCGGAGATGTCCTTCCTGAGCCGCCACCGCGACCTGCCGACACCGGCGCCGCTCATCTGATGGTGCACGTTCGCAATGCCGGCATTGTGGACAGGGCACGCCCCGATGCCGGTGCGTTGCTCGCTGTTCTGTCAGAAACCTCGGCGGAAGGCTGCTATCTCTACGCTCTCGATCCTGACGCGCCTGGCACAGCCTATGCCCGCTTCTTCAATCCGACGGTGGGACTGTGGGAGGACGCCGCGACGGGAACGGCTGCTGGCCCCCTTGCGGCCTACCTCGCGGCCACGGGGACGTTGCAGGCCAACGATCTGACGATCGAGCAAGGCACAAAAATGGGCCGTCGCAGTATTCTGCGGATCAGGTTGACACCCGAACCGGAACTCTCCGGGACGGGGATCGTCGTCATGCGAGGCGTGCTCGTTCTTTGAAAGCTTCTGCCAGAAACCGCAAAAGCCGCCGTTCCATCGCTCGGTAGGAGGCGATGCCGGGAACTCGACGGCTTTTCGGCCAGCCTACTGGCGCGCTCGGAGAGATTCGAACTCCCGACCCTCGGAATCGAAATCCGATGCTCTATCCAGCTGAGCTACGAGCGCATCCTGCCCGGAACCGGGCGAGTTCCGAGTTCCGTCAGGCTGGGGAGCCCGACAGTTCGGCTGCATTGGGATTAGCAGAGAGGTTAACCGAGCAAAAGCCCCCACCTGCCCGATCCGGGCAGGTTAGAGGACGCTCACCAGGTCGAGTTGAAGAGCCCGAAATGGGGCTGCTGCGCGACGCGCATCGGCCTGCCGAACATCGGCTGCCCATAACCATAATATGTCGGCTGCCCATAGTAGTAGGGCTGTGGAGACCGCCTGGCGACCTTGCGCTTCGGCTGGACCGGCTTCTTGACCTCACCCCTGGGTTCCGTCGGAATGAACTGGGCGAAGGTCTCGCGGACACGTGCTTTGGCTGACGCGTCGCCGGTTGCCGACTGCGCAGGAGGTTGCGGAGCAACGCTTGCCATGTTCACCGGCGCTGTCGACGCAATCGTCGGCTGGCTGGTATCCAGCACCACACGTTCCGGCAGCTTGCGATCCGAGCGAATCCGGATCAGCGGCGCCTCGTTGCTCGATGTCACGATGCTCGGGCCCACCGGCCCTTCGGGCAACGTAAGATTCACGGCCAGCAGCAGCACAAGCAGTGCGCCGCCGACGAACATAAAATATCGGAGGATGGGCATCTGGCAGCGCTCCACCCGCACAACAGCACACGGGCCCTTCGCCTCAACCGGCGATCCTTTAATTTGTTCCTGTGCCGCCGCTTCGGTTCAACGACAACGCGAACTTTTTTTCGCGGTCGAACGGCACGACAGCAAGGTTTCCCCTATCGCGACAGATGGCCGTTTACACACGTCGCGCAGCGGCCAGCGAGCACTTGGCCTGACTGGCGTTTACGTTAACGAAGCCGATTTGCACATGCGCAAACGTCTTGCGGCTTTTCATGTTCACTGTTTCGGCAAGCACGCGCCTGCGATCGGTGAGATGGCTTCCGTCACGGCGGGCGAAGGTGCAGACAATCTCGACGTCCTTCACCGCATAGTCATTGTCATTTCGCAGCGTGAAGGTGACCAGCGCCCGCGATCCGAGCCCGCCACGGCGCCAGGTTTGCGACGAAATCCGCAGGCGATCGAGTTCGGCCGGCACTGATGCCGGGGTCGCTACAGCCGCCGCTGGCACAGACTGCGCAGGCTCAGGCTCGACGGTTGCCAACTCGATCCCATCGCTCTCATTGCCTTCGGAGGCAGCCATCAGCCCCCACGCGCCGCCGCCGACCAGGACCGCTGCCGCAAACCACAATGGGCTTCTTCGCCTCATCGAAAAAGCCGGCCTCAGCAACGCACCGAGTTTGACGAAACCGTTGAGATCGACGCGATAGAGCCCTGCGAGCATGGATGCGTCACCCGATATGCGACGACGCGCGTCTCGCGCGTGCCGTCCACATGCATAACCCGCAAGGCAGATTTGGGTTCCCGTAGGCACCCGAATCTCGGGTAACAGGGATGCGCGAGTGGCGATCGGCCCGGGGGATCGCTAACATGACCGCAAGCCGCAAAGCCCGACGGGAGGAATGAAATGCCTGTAGTCACCTGGGACCATGTCCATCTGCGCAGCCCCGATCCGGAGGCGACGGCGGCCTGGCTGCGGGACGTGCTGGGTGGCGAAATCGTGCGCGGCCCGGCGCGCATCGATGTCAAGCTCGGCGGCGCCAACATCTTCATTGCACCGCTCGAGCCCGGCAAGCCCATGAACCCGCCCCCGCCCCATCCCCATCAGGGCCTCGACCATTTCGGCGTCGCGGTGAAGGACATCGACGCCGTTGCCGCCGAGATGAAGGCGAAGGGCGTTGAGTTCACGCGCGAACCGACGACGATCCGGCCCGGTGTTCGCATCTGCTTCATTCGCGGCCCCGAGGGTATTTCAGTCGAGCTGCTCGAGCGCGACAAGAAATACACCTGATCCTGCGACGCGCAGCATCGCCCGATCCATCCGGCGCAGCTCCACCGAGCTACGCCGGAGCTGACATCGTCATGTCATGCTGCCCGGCATGAAGCAGCGGATCGTGACGCCCATGTAGCCGTAGATCGGCCATACCATGGTGCGCCCGACCCGGTTCGGCTCCGAAATCACGGCCTCTTCCGGGACATCGACCCACACCAGCTCCTGCTCCTGGCCGTTGATCATGAAGCCATAGCGCGGCACGCGAACACGGTAGTGCCCGTCCTTGCTTTCCCAGTCGGAATCCGAGATTGCCGACCCGTCGGCGTCGGAGCAACACGGCCCCTTGCCGCTGCGCAGGCCGTCAAACCACGCCTTCAATTCGGCATTGGTATTAACGAATTGACCGCGGTCGCGCGCGTGCCCGAAGGGGACCGCAAGCACCTCCAGGAGTATGGCACAACCGAGTTTCGCCGCGCGTCTCCAGCGCGTCGAGCTACCGATCTGCCCACGACTTGTTTCACGACTTGCTTCACAACTGACATTGTCTACACACGCATCGTATAGACGCGGCTCATCGCCGCCGGAATTGATCCAGTTGGTCACGTTCGTCTTGCTCCAGCACCCCGCGGCCGGTGCAACTAGGGTTTATGCATTTCGCGGGCCAACTTGATTCGCTTCACAGGGCCTCGCTGCTCCATGAGGCCGTCATACCCCTGTCACGCGCAAGCCGGGACAACTACGGCTTGGCGATAGGGCCGCAGGCGAACTGCCGCGTTGCACGAAGGATGGCGCTTTGGCATAAACATCGGACCGGCAGGCCGAGGGGCGAAGGCAGCCGGCCGCGGGACTTCATGAAGAACGGTCTTTATTCGATTCACGTGACGCTGCTCGATGGACGCGTCGGCAAGGGCAGCGGCGTAATCCTGTTTCGCGACGGCCAGATTCTCGGCGGCGATGCCTATCTCTATTACAGCGGCAGTTACACGGTGAAGGACAACACCTTCAAGGGCGAGGTGCTGGTGCAGCGGCACACCTCGCCGCGCGGCGACGACAATCCCCTGTTCGGCGGTCCGGCGCCGGTCGGCATCGGCGTCAGCGGCACCTTCACCGATACGCGCGCGGAGATGACGGGAACTGCGCTGGTTGGCAAGGCGAGCCTGATCTTTGGCGCCACGCTGCACAAGCTCGCAGACATCGATTAGGGATGCGCTATTCCGCGGCCAGCTCCAGCGGCGCAACGCGCGGCAGGATCATCTGGATGCGCGTGCCGCCGCCCTGCTCGGAGTCGAGATCGAGACGTCCGCCCAACCGGTTGGTGACGATGCTGTAGACGATGTGCAGGCCGAGGCCGGTGCCGCCCTGGTCGCGTCGTGTGGTGAAGAACGGATCGAAAGCGCGGCGCCGGACGTCCAGCGACATGCCGCAGCCATTGTCGGAGAAGATGATCTCGACATTGTCCTTGCCGGATTCGCGTACCCGGATGTCGATGAGACCCGGTCGCCCGTCGGGGAAGGCGTGCGCGACGGAATTGAGGAACAGGTTGGTCAGCACCTGGCCGTACGGGCCCGGATAGCTGTTCATGATCAGGTTGGGCTGGCACTCGACATTGAGCGTCAGGTTGTGCTTGCGCAGGCCCGGTCGCAGGCTCAGCACCACCTGCTCGGTGAGGTCGGCAAGGTCAAAGGTGCGCTGATCCGAATAGTTGCGGTCGGCGGCCACCTGCTTGAACGACTGGATCAGCTCGGCCGCGCGGTTGAGATTGGCGACGAGCTGCGAGGATGCATCGCGGCTGGTGTTGAGGTAGTCGTTGAGTGTCGAGCGGCGCAACCCGCCGCGCTCGACCTCGGACGAAAACACCGCCGTCTTTCGCTCCAGCGCGGACGCCACCGTCAGGCTGATGCCGACGGGATTGTTGACTTCATGCGCGACGCCCGCGACCAGCCGCCCGAGCGCCGCGAGCTTCTCTGCTTCGATCAGCGAAGCCTGGGTCTCGCGCAGATTGCGCAGTGCCGTCTCGGCGGCTTCCTTCGCCTTACGCATCTCCTGCTCGCCGCGTTTGCGCTCGCCGATGTCGAGCGCCACGGTGACGATCCGCTCGATCTCGCCATCGGCATCGAGCAGCGGCAGCTTGTTGACCAACCATTGCCGCATGTTGCCGGAGGAATCCTCGTACTCCTCCTCGTAGAAGCCAAGACCCTTGCGAAACTTCAACACCCGCTTGTCGTTCTCGTCGGTCTTGGCCGCGCCGTAGCGCGACATCAGGTCCGCGGTGGTGCGTCCAAGCGCGTCACCGGGCTCGATGCCGAAGATGCCGGCCATGTAACGGTTCATCAGCACGTAGCGAAGATCGCGGTCCTTGACGTTGATGACGGCCGGCACGGTGTCGATGACCTGCTGCAACAGCCGCCGGCCTTCGGCGATAGCGTCTTCCGCGCGCTTCTGGTCGGTGATGTCGCGCAGCGTCCCCTCGTAGCGGACGATCCTTCCCTCCTCGTCCCGGACGCCGCTCGCGCTGTCGGACAGCCACAGGATGTTGCCGCTGCGCTGGCGCACCTGGTACTCGAACTCGCGCACCATCCCGTCGCGTTCCATCAGGCGCTGATACTCCTCCCGCGCCTCGGCATGGACGTAGATCGTGTGAGCGATATCGCTGATGCTGTCGATGAGGTGCTGCGGGCTATCATAGCCCATCATCCGCGCCAACGCCGGATTGGCGTTGAGGAGATCGCCGGCCGGCGTGGTGACGTAAATGCCGTCGACCGATCCCTCGAATAGCTTGCGGTAGCTTTCTTCCGCGAGGCGCTGCTCGGTGAGCGCGCGGACCGCTGCCTCGCGAGCGGTGTCGGCTTCTTCCAGGGCGCGTCGGAACACCTCCGCGGCGCGCGCGATGTCGCCGATCTCGTTGTCGAGTTCGGCGGACGGGATGGATGTGTTCTTCTCGCCCGCCGCAAGAGCGCGGATCGATCGCGCGATCTGGGCCAGCGGACGCACCGTCCGGCGCACCACGAACCCGGCAGCAATGATGCCGATCAGCACGCCGATGGTGCCGAGCACGATGCTCTGCCACCTCGCCTCCGCCAGCGTCCGGGCGAAATCCCGCGACAGCACGTGCCCGCGCCGGGCGCTGACCTCGCGCAGCAACTCGGTGACGCGCCCGATCAGCCTGCCCTCGGTCCCCAGCACTTCGCTGTCAATATCGGCGATCTGGCGTTCGCGGACCGCGACGGCGGTGATGGCTTCGGAATAGTTATTGACCGCCGATCTCAGCCTGGCATCGGGAATGGTCAAGGTCCGCATGCCTTGCGCCGCCTGCTCGGCCGCCGACGGATTGCGGGCAAGCAAGCCGAGTGCGATCCGGCTCTGAGCCTCCGACAACCGGGACGCGAGCTCCCGATCGCCGGTTTCGGCAACGGCTGTGTCGAACGCCTCGCGCAGCGGCGGCAGGCCGGCGAGCAACTGCGCACGGCGATCGATCAAGGCCGAGATCCGGTCCAGCCCGCTCCGATAGGTCGCAAGGCGCTCGGTGACCCCATCGATCATGTCCTGCTGCTCGGGAGCGAGCTCGATACGGGTCTTCTTCAGGATGTCGCTCAGCGTCGAGGCGGCTTCCCCGAGCTGCTTGAACTGGATGCCGGCGCCGGGGTCGGTGACGAAATCGCGTGCAGCGAGCCGCAATTCGTTCATGCGGCGGTCGATATCCTCGGCGAGATCGCCGACGCTCTGCAGGCGCTGGAGCTCGGCGAAGGTCGAGTCGATATGGCGGATCGCGATCACACTCGCGGTCGAGGTGACGATGATCACGGCCAGCACCAGGATGAAGCTGCCGAACGTCAATTGACCGATCGAGAGCGAAAACGCTCGCTTCGGGTGCGAATTCGGCGTCAGTTCGGCAGGCATTTGGTCAGGACCGGACTCCATTCGGTCCCAATATACGACGTATTCCACCCCCGGGGGAACATGCCTCGACCGGCCGGCGGGACCGGTTTTTTACCATATCTTAGCCATCCGCACAGCGCTTCCCGGGATGGCCATGGCGGCGACGCCGATGACGACTGAGGTGAGCCCGATCCACGCCGTCTGGCTCAGGCTCTCGCCGAGGAACGCTACGCTGATGGCGACGCCGATCGGCACGCGCAGATAGGCCTGTGCGGTGGTGCCGACCGAACCGAGGGTCTGGATCAGACGGAAATAGATCACAAAGGCCGCAGCCGTCGAAAACACGGCGAGCGCCAGCAGTGCGAGGACGGAACCTGGCGAGGGCGACAGCGTCCAGGGCTGTTCGATGGCGAGCGAGGCCGGGATCAGGACGGCGGCGCCCGCGAGCAGCGAGCCTGCGGCCGGCGCCATCGGATCGAGCCCCTGAAGCCGCGACTGAAGATGGCTGCGCAGGCGTAGCACAGCGTTGCCGCCACGATTGCGGTTTCGGCGACGAGGCCGCGGCCGATATCATGGAATGCATCGACGCCGACGATCAGGCAGATGCCGGCCATCCCGGCAACGACGCCGAACAGTTTTCGCGCCGTGGTGGCTTCGTGCCTTGTGACCAGGGCCGTAAACAGGAAGGTGAAGATCGGCGCTGCCGAGTTGAGGATGGTGGCGAGCGCCGCATCGACATAGCGCTCGCCCCAGGCGATCAGGGTCCAGGGAACCACGCTGTTGAGGCAGGCCTGGAAGGCAAAGCGGCGCCAGGTCGCAAGATCAGTCGGCATCGCGATGCCGCGCAGGCGCATGACCATCAGCAGCAGCGTGCCCGCGATCGCAGTGCGCGCCGCGATCAGCGTAATCGGCGCAATGGTGGCGACGCCGAGCTTGATGAAGGTGTAGGAGCCGCCCCAGAGCGTCGCAAGCAGGAGCAGCAATGCGAGCTCGACGGTGATTGTCGTGTTTTGGTGAGTGGCGTCCATGACGATTCCGTCCTGATATCGGACGGAACCTACCGCGCACCCAACTCCAAATACTTCGCTGCGTATCGAACTATGTCAGCCGAGCGCGCCGACCTCGAACACCTCTCCGTCGTAGCCGGCTTCGCGGGGGATGCGGAGCTGGCGACCCGTTTCAGTCTTCGTCATCACCGGCATCACCGTAACGATGGACATGCTGCGGGCATGGTCGAGAGCGGACGACACCGTCGGCTGCTTGGCAAGCCGGATCAGATTGCGTGTGGTTGGGAATGGCAGCTTGAAGCGGCCGCTTTCGCCGCCCGCCACGGCTTCGCGCGGGGAGACCCAGATCGAATCCGTCGACTCCCTTCCATCATGGGCGCCGAGCTGGTCGGGCGGCGCGGCGGCGAGGAAGAACCAGGTGTCGAAGCGCTTTGGCATGCCCTCCGGCGTGATCCAATGCGCATAGGGCACCAGGGCATCGAGCGCGAGCTGGAGGCCGTTGTCGGAGAGGATGCTGAGGAAGCTGATCTTGTGCTCGTTGAGTGCGACGCGATGAGCGTCCGCGATCGCGCCGGCACGCTTGGCACCGACCGGCGCGGAGGAGCCCTTCTCGCGCGCCAGCAAGATGCCGCTCTCTTCAAACGTCTCGCGGATCGCCGCGATCCGGAATCCGAGATCGGCATCCGAGAGCCCATCGCCGCCCGCATAAAGCGCAGGCCGCGCGATGATCTCCTTGTCGCCGGCATCGACGCTGCCGCCGGGAAACACCAGCGCGCCCGAGTTGAACTCGATCTGATGGTGACGCACCATCATGAAGACTTCGACTTCCTTAACAGCGCCGTCGCGCAGCAATAGGATCGTCGAAGCAGGGCGTGATGCGGCGGTTTCTGGCATGCAACTAACCTGCGGCGCTCGATTGCGGCTGGAGATTGGCGCGCTTGTCGATACGGGCCACGCGCGACAGCAGATAGTCGACCTCCGCTTTCGCCGCCGGCGTGATGGTCGCGCCAGGCTTGCGCTGCGCGCTTGAGGCGATGATACCGCGCTTCTGGAGCACGTATTTGCGCACCGCAAGGCCGGCGCCCGGCTGCTGCTCGTAGCGGATCAGCGGCAGATGGGCATCGAACAGGTCATGCGCGGCATCGCGCTTGCTTTCCCTCGAAAGGCGCACGACGTCGATCAGGAGTTCGGGGAAGGCATAACCGGTCATCGCGCCGTCGGCGCCACGTTCCATCTCGAAGTCCAGGAACAGGCCGCCATTGCCGCAGAGGATCGAGAGCGGCCGCAGCGAGCCGTCCTTCTGGAAATTGCGTAATGTTGAGATTTTTTCCAGGCCCGGCCAGTCCTCGTGCTTGAGCATGACGCAGTTCGGATTGTCCATGACGATCTTGCGGATCACCGCGGGGGTGAACACGACAGACAGGGTCAGCGGATAATCCTGAAGCACCCAAGGCACGTCGGGGCCGATCGCTTCGGCCGCCTGCTTGAAATAGCCAACGATCTGATCGTCGGTGCGCAAGGATGGCGGCGGCGCAATCATCACGCCGGCGGCGCCCGCCTCCATCGAGGCCTTTGCGAGCGAGCGCATGGTGGCAAAACCCGGCGCGGAGACGCCGACGATCACTTGCATCTTCTTGGCGCGCTTGACGAAGCGAACCGCCACCTGCTCGGCCTCGGCGGCATCGAGCTTCGGCGCCTCACCGAGGATGCCGAGCACGGTCACGCCATCACAGCCGGCCTGTTCGTAGAAATCGGTCAGGCGATCGATCGAGCGCTCGTCGATGCGACCGTCATCGTGGAATGGCGTCGGCGCGATCGCGAAAGTGCCCTTGGCTTCGGCGGTGAGTTTCATCAGTGCTCTGTCCTTTGTTCGTCATTCCGGGGCGATGCGCAGCATCGAACCCGGAATCTCGGGGTTCCACAATGCGCAATTGCGCATTGGGGTTCACGCTTCGCGTGCCCCGGAACGACAACGTCAGCCTAAAACCGCCGCGCCGACTTCTTGATCTCGTCCTCGGAGAAGAAGATCTCCCTGGCGTTATCGACGATGTCCTGGGCCTTCCAGCCCGTGTGCGGCGGTTTCCAGCCTTCCATCTCCATCATCCGCATTTCGCGCACGCCGCGAGGCCCGGACACGCCCAGCACCTTGCCGGTCTGATCGCCCGACAAATCGCTGACCATGTATAGCACGGCCGGCGCGATGCCGTCCGGCCCGAGCGCCGCACCGGGGTTCTCCTTATAGCGGGGCAGGTCTGCGGTCATGCGGGTCAGCGCGCCCGGCGCCAGCGTCCAGATCCGGATGTTGTATTTGCGGCCCTCGATCGCCAGCACGTTGGACAGGCCCCAGATGCCGCCCTTGGCCGCGCCGTAGTTGGTCTGGCCGAAATTGCCGATCAGGCCCGAGGTCGAGGAGGTGTTGACGATGACGCCGCCGCCATTTTCCCGCATCCAGCGAAACACCGGCAATGTGCAACAGAAGGTGCCCTTCAGATGCACCTTGATCACCTTGTCCCAGTCAGCCTCCTCCGCCTTGGCAAACGTCTGGTCGCGCAAGATGCCGGCGTTGTTGACGAGGATATCGGCACGACCAAAGTGCTTGATGGCGTCGTCGAACACCGACTGGCCGCCTTCCATCGTTGAGATATCAGCGCCGTTGGCGACCGCGCGGCCGCCTTCTGCCTTGATCGCGTCGACCACCTGCTGCGCCATCGACTTGTCGGCACCGGAGCCGTCTCGGGGACCACCGAGGTCGTTGACGACGACCGCCGCCCCTTCCCGCGCAAACAGCTTTGCGTAGGCTTCACCGAGCCCGCCGCCCGCGCCGGTGATCAGCGCAACCTTGCCGTCGAGTAGTCCCATGGTGGCTTCTCCCTATTTTTCTTTCTCGTGTCCCGAACGCGATGCAGCGTTAAACGCTGCGTCGCAGAGCCGGGACCTACTCCCTTGCGGCGGCAATGGGCGTCGCATCACCGCGTGCTGCGCCGCGTTAGCCAAGTACCGTCTTGCCGTTCTTGATCACGGTGACGCCGCGCGACTTCACCTTCGCCTCGAACGAGATCACGTTGCCGTCCTTCCACATGTCCATGGTCACGGTCTCGCCGGGATAGACGGGCGATGAGAACCGCGCGATGTGCTGGCGAAAGGCGCTTGGATCGTAGTCGGCATAGGTCTGGAGCACACCGCGGCAGGTGATGCCGTAGGTGCACATGCCGTGCAGGATCGGGCGCGGGAAGCCGGCCTTCTTCGCGAACTCGGGATCGGAGTGCAGCGGGTTGCGGTCGCCGCAGAGGCGATAGACCAGCGCCTGGTCGGGGCGCGTCGAGATGTCGACGGTTCTATCCGGCGCGCGCGATGGGATCTTGTGCGGATCGGGCTGGGTCAGGTTCGGCCCACCGAAGCCGCCGTCGCCGCGGGCGAAGCGCGAAGCGACGAGGGTTGCGAGCTTCTCGCCCTTCTCGTTCTTCAGCACAGTCTGGTGGCTGATCACCACGCCCTTGTCCTTGCCCTTGTCGTAGACTTCGAGCACCGAGGAGTCGGCGGTGATGTGGGCTGCGGCCGGCAAGGGCTGGTGGAACGTGATGTCGCGCTCGCCGTCGACCACCATGACGCGGTTGAGATTCATCTCGCCCGGCCCAGAGCCCCACGCCGCAACGGAAGCAAACGTCGGCACCACCTTGAGCGGCCGCGGCGTCAGCGCGCCCTCGTTGACGAAGGCGAGCTCGTTCTCGTCCATCGGATCAGCACCGAGCCCAATGCCATAGGCGTAGAGCATCACCTCGCGATCGCTGTAGGCGTATTTCTGGCCGAGGTTTTTGAGGGCTTTGAGTTCGTCGTATCTGACGGACATTTTTTCAGTTTCCTCCCGCTGCTTCCCATCCTCATGGTGAGGAGGCGCTCTTGCGCCGTCTCGAACCATGAGGATGCCCGGAAGCGTTTTCCACTGTGGCCATCCTTCGCGACGCTTGCTTCGCAAGCTCCTCAGGATGAGGACCGTGCTACACCGGCGTGAAGAACGGCAGCGGTGCGCCGTCGGTGGGCTTCCACGCCACCTTCACCTTCTGGCCGATCTTCAGCGTCGTCAGATCGCAATCGACGAAATTGGTCTGGAGTGAGGGGCCCTCCTTCAGCGTGACGTAGCCGATCGCATAGGGGCCGGTCGGCGATTTCCGCATCAGGCTGTAGGTGTAGATGGTGCCCTCGCCCGAAGACTCCTCCCACACCGTCTTGTCTGAGAAGCAGAACGGACAGATCGCGCGCGGGAAGTAGTGCGCTTCGCCGCAGGCGGTGCAGCGCTTGATCATGAACTTGCCTTGGCGAGCCGCGTCCCAGAACGGCGCACTCTCGGCGTTGGTCACCGGAGCCGGATATTTTCTCGTCTCGCTCATCACACGCGCTCCAGAATGGCCGTCGAGGCGGCATGGCGGACGCCCAACAATCCGCCGGTGCCGTGGGCGACGGCGAGATCGCAATTCGGAACCTGCACCTTCGGATGCGCCTCGCCGCGCAGCTGCCTGACGGCCTCGATGATCTTGGTCATGCCGCCGCGGTTGACGGGATGGTTGCTGCAGAGGCCACCGCCGTCGGTGTTGAAGGGCAGTTTGCCGACGCCCGAGATCAGATTGCCGTCAGAGACGAATTTGCCGCCCTCGCCCTTCTTGCAGAAGCCGAGATCCTCGAGCTGCATCAGCACCGTGATAGTGAAGCTGTCGTAGATCGAGGCGTATTTGATGTCCTTCGGCGTGATGCCCGCTTCTTCGAAGGCGCGCGGGCCGGACCACACGCCGGCGGAGTAAGTAAGGTCGAGATCCTTGCCGCCGCGCGGGCCCTTCATCGCTTCGCCATGACCGATCAGGCGCACAAGCGGCTTCTTCAGACTCTTGGCAATCTCTGGCGTCGTCACGATCAGCGCGCCGCCGCCGTCGGAGACGACGCAGCAATCCATGCGGTGCAGCGGATCGGAGATCATCGGCGAGTTCAAGACGTCCCCGACGGTGACGACGTCCTTGAGCATCGCATGCGGATTGTATTGCGCGTGATGGGAGGCTGCGACCTTGATCCAGGCGAGCTGCTCGCTGGTGGTGCCATAGTCGTGCATGTGACGCATGGCACACATGCCATAGGCATTGTGGGTGGTCGCGCCATAAGCGGACTCGAAATCGAGTTCGGCACCGGCCGCGCGCGGCGGCATTGGGCCGGTGCGCGGCTTGCCGGCGAGCGTGATCAGCGCGACCGAGCATTTTCCCGCGGCGATCGCTTCGGCCGCGTGGCCGAGGTGGATGATGTAGGAACAGCCACCGGTTTCAGTGGAGTCGACGTGGCGGAGCTTTTTCGTGTTCAGGCCGAGATAATCGACCATCGGCCAGGCGCCGCCCGGGGCATCGCCGGCGCAGAAATAGCCGTCGACGTCGTCCTTGCTGAGCCCGGCATCCTCGATCGCTCCCTTGGCGACCTCGGCGTGGAGCTGCGCGGTGGATTTGTCCGGCGCATGCCGGGTCGGGTGCTCATAGATCCCGGCAATGTAGGCCTTGCCCTTGATGGTCAAGTCGAGTCTCCGCTGGCGTTTCTTCTTGCTCCGTTTTTCTGACGCGCTGCGGCGGGCTTGGCAAGCGCGGAAATATTCCGTCAGGCGAGAGCGCAGCGGGTGGGCGCAAGTGCACCGATAGTCTCGTGTCCTGGACGCGCTGCAACGCGCAAGCGTTGCTGTGCAGAGCCGGGACCCACGCCGCTGCGAAGATCATTGCAACATGAGCCCCGGCTCTGCGGCGCACCGCTGAAGTAGCGCTGCGCTGCGTCCGGGGCACGAGAGCTTCGATCGGACGAAATCGTAAAGGTGATTTGCCCGACGGCTCGTCGCGATTTCATTTTTATCGAAATCAACCCCATGCAAAGTAGCAATGGGTATCTGGCCGGCCGCGCAATACAATAGATTGTGGTGCTGTAGGTAGGCAAAGCGCAGCGTGCCCACCTCTTCTGCCGAGGTCGCGGCGAGATGGTGGGCACGGCGCTTTGCGCCTTTGCCCACCCTACGGCAGATGCATTCGGGGCACGAACACACCCTACTCCGCCGCGATCTGGCGCGGTGCGGGTGGCGGGTTCGCCAAGTCCGCAGCGAGCTGGGCGTAGCGGGCTTTCGCGGCTTCCACCGCCTTTTCCTTCACGGGGCCGTAGCCGCGGATGCGATCGGGCAGCGACAACAATTCCACTGCGGTGTCGTGGGTGACCGACGACAACAGGCCAAGCACGGTGGCGACGTCCTTCTCGTAGCCATTGATCAGGTCGCGCTCGAGCTTGCGGTCGGCCGAGTAGCCAAAAATGTCCAGCGGGGTGCCGCGCAGGAAGCGGAGTTTCGCCAGCCAGCGGAAAGCGCCCAGCATCCACGGGCCGAAGGCGCGCTTCTTCGGGCGGCCCTGCGCATCGACGCCATTGCTGAGGATCGGCGGCGCGAGGTTGAAGCTGAACTTGAAGTCGCCTTCGAACTGGTCGCGGAGCTGCTGTTCGAACTGGCCGTCGGTGAAGAGCCGCGCGACCTCGTACTCGTCCTTGTAGGCGAGCAGCTTTGCATAGTTGACGGCGACTGCGCGCGGGAGCGCCTCGCCATAGCCGCCCTTTACAGCGGCATTGCGAACCTGGTCGACCAGCTTGCGATAGCGCTTTGCGAGGCGGCCGTTCTGGTAGGCGGTGAGATGCTTGGCGCGATGTTCGATGATCTCATCCAGCGTCATCGCCTCAAGGCTCTTTGGCGCGACGACCTCGTCCTGGCCCTTCAGCATGTCGGCGAGCCGCTTGGGATCGGCGACCGCGAGACGGCCGAGGCGGAAGGCTTCCTTGTTCATCTTGATCGCGACGCCGTTGACCTCGATCGCCTGCTCGATCGCCTCGGCGCCGACGGGCAAGAGGCCCTTCTGATAGGCGTAGCCCATCATCATCATGTTGGTGGCGATGGCGTCGCCCAGGAGCTGCTCCGCGGGCTTGGTGAAGTCGAAGAAGGTGGAGTCCTTGTGCAGCGCTGTCTCCAGCACCGCATTCAGCTTTCGGGTCTGGAAATTGAAGTCACGGTTCAGGATGAAATCGGCGGTGGGAATGACGTGGCTGTTGATGATGCCACGGGTGCGGCTGCTATCGCAGAGCGATATCGTATCCTTGGCGACCGCGACGACCTCGTCCGCGGCGAGCACGAGATCCGCCGTGCCCGTGACGATACGCGAGCATGTCACTTCCGCCGGATGATCCGACAGGCGGACATGGCTCAGCACCGCACCGCCCTTTTGTGCGAGGCCGGACATGTCGAGGATCATCGAGGCCTTGCCCTCGATATGGGCGGCCATGCCGAGCAGCGCGCCGATTGTGAGCACGCCAGTGCCGCCGACGCCGCCGACGGCGACGTTGTAGGGCTTGTCCAGCGCCGGACGCGAGGTGGGCTCCGGCAGCTCACCGATATCGGCCAGCTCCGCCGGTGCGCGATGGCGCGGCGCGCCGCCGTCGATGGTGACGAAGGACGGACAGAAGCCCTTGAGGCAGGAATAGTCCTTGTTGCACGAGGACTGGTTGATGGTGCGCTTGCGGCCGAACTCGGTCTCCAGCGGCTCGACCGAGATGCAGTTCGACTGCACCGAGCAGTCGCCGCAGCCCTCGCAGACCGCCGGGTTGATCATCACGCGGCGCGGCGGATCCTCCATCAGGCCGCGCTTGCGGCGGCGGCGCTTCTCGGCGGCGCAGGTCTGCACGAAGACGATCGCCGACGTGCCCTTGTACTCCCGGCATATCTTCATGACGTTCTCGAGCTCGTCGCGATGATACTTCTTCACGCCGGGCGCGATGGAGTTGGCCGGATACGCGTCGGGATTTTCCGAGACCAGGTAGATCTCGCTGATACCCTCGGCGTGAAGCTGGGCCATGATCTTCTGCGGCGAGAGATCGCCGTCATGGCGCTGACCGCCGGTCATCGCCACCGCATCGTTGTAGAGAATCTTGTATGTGATGTTGGCCTTGGAGGCGATCGCCTGGCGGATCGCAAGAATGCCGGAGTGGAAATAAGTGCCGTCGCCGAGGTTCGCAAAAATGTGGTTTTCGTTGGTGAAGGGCGCGATGCCGACCCACGGCACGCCCTCGCCGCCCATATGGGTGAACGTTTCGGTCGAGCGGTCCATCCACAGCGCCATGAAGTGACAGCCGATGCCGGCCATGGCGCGGCTGCCTTCGGGGACTTTCGTCGATGTGTTGTGGGGGCAGCCGGAGCAGAAGTAAGGGGTCCGGGAGACCGGCGCGGTGGCCTGCATCTGGGTCGCCTGGCGGCCGTTGAACCAGTCGGCCTTGGCGCGGAGCATCTCGGCGATCTCAGGGTTGAGATTAAGTCGAAGGAGCCGCTCGGTGATCGAGCTTGCAAGCGATGCGACGCTCAGCTCGGCGGCGAAGGTGAGGAATCGCTTGTCGTGGTCGTCCATCTTGCCGACGATGCGCGGGCGGACGTCGTCGCGCCAGTTGAACAGCTCCTGCTTGACCTGGTTCTCGACGATCTCGCGGCGTTCCTCGACGATGAAGATCTCCTCGAGGCCGACCGCGAACTGCCGTACGCCCTCCGGCTCCAGCGGCCAGGGCATGCCGATCTTGTAGAGGCGAAGGCCGATCTTGGCGGCGACCTCCTCGGTGACGCCGAGTTCGCGCAGCGCTTGCCGCACGTCCTCATAGCTCTTGCCCGACGCCATGATGCCGTAACGGGCGTTCGGGGAGTCCATCGTGACGCGGTTGACCTTGTTGGCGCGGGCAAAGGCGATCGCCGCATAGCCCTTGTAGTCCTGGAGGCGGCGGTCCTGCTCGAAGCGGTCGTCGGGCCAGCGCAGATTGAGGCCGCCGGGCGGCAGCTCGAAATCGGTGGGGATGATGAAGGGCTTCATCTCGTCGGTGAGATCGATCTCGGCGGTGGTCTCCACCGTCTCCGTGATCACCTTCATGCCGACCCAGCAGCCCGAATAGCGCGACATCGCGATGCCGAGCAGGCCCATCTCGATCATCTCATGAATGCTGGACGGATAGAGATAGGGCATCAGCGCCGAGATGAAGGCATGGTCGGACTGATGCGGGACGGTCGAGGACTTTGCCCCATGGTCATCGCCGGCAAGGCACAGCACGCCGCCGTTCTTGGCCGAGCCCGCAGCATTGCCATGGCGGAAGACGTCGCCGCAGCGGTCGACGCCGGGACCCTTGCCGTACCAGATGCCGACGACGCCGTCGTACTTGGCGCCGGGCGAGAGATTGAGCTGCTGCGAGCCCCAGATAGCGGTGGCGGCGAGGTCCTCGTTCACGCCGGGCTGGAACTTGATGTTGTACTGTTCGAGGTGCTTGCGGGCGGCGAAGAGCTGCTGGTCGTAGCCGCCGAGCGGCGAGCCACGATAGCCGGAGATGAAGCCTGCAGTGTTCAGACCCGCGGCGCGGTCGCGCCGGATCTGGGCCATGGGCAGACGGACGAGTGCCTGAATTCCCGTGGTGAAGACGTGTCCCGTGGATTGGGTGTATTTCTGATCGAGACTGATCGGACCCTGGTTGATGCCCATTTTTGTCCTCTTCGCCCTCTTAAGTCGTTGGCGTGCCCGTTGTTTTTAGCTAGGGCGCCTCGGGTGTCCGCGCCACTCTATGTCGGAATTTTAAGCCTCCGCATCACAAATCTGGACCAAAGCGGGCTACCCTCGAAAATCGCAATTTCGTGGCGGCAAGTCCGCCCGCCCTTTTCAATTTGTGTCAGCATACCCGGGGCGTCGCGAAACGACGTAACGCGTCTATAATGCGTCCCATGGCGATTGGTCGCAGGGGGAGGCCGGGAATGCGGACGATTCTGGCGTCGCTGGTAGCAGGGCTCACGTTGTGCAGTGCGGTCGTAGCGACCGCCAGCGAGCCGTCACCGGAGGCGATCGCCCACGGCAAGGCGCTGGTGGAAGCCGGCGACTGTGCGAGCTGCCACACCGCCGACCCCGCAAAACCGTTCGCGGGCGGTAAGCGCATCGACACGCCCTTTGGCGGGATTTATGCGCCGAACCTGACACCGGATCGCGACACCGGGATCGGAGGCTGGACGGACGCCAACTTCACCCGCGCGCTGCGCTTCGGCATCGCTCCGGACGGCTCGCATTACTATCCGGCGTTCCCCTACCCCTACTTCACCAAGATGACCAAGGACGACACGCTGGCAATCCGCGCGTATCTTTCGACGCAGGCGCCCGTCAGCAATCGCGTCAAGTCGCCGGAGCTGCGCTGGCCGTTTGGCTATCGATCGCTGATGCGCGCCTGGAACTGGCTATTCTTCAAGCCCGGCCTGTTCGAACCCGACCAGTTCAAGAGCGCGGCATGGAATCGCGGCGGCTATCTCGTCACAGGGCTCGGCCATTGCGGCGCCTGCCACACGCCCAAGAACTATTTTGGCGCCGACAAGCGCAAGCTGGCGTTTTCGGGCAACGAGGTGGATGGCTGGTTTGCACCGCGGCTCGATAGCGCCGTGCGAAGCGGGCTGAAGTCGTGGAGCGTCGACGAGATCGCCGAATATCTCCAGAGCGGACGCAATGCCAAGAGCCACGCCGACGGGCTGATGGCCGAGGTCATCGTCAACTCGACCTCGAAGATGAGCGATGCCGACGTGCACGCCATGGCTGTCTACCTGAAGGGGCTGCCCCCGGGACCGAACGAGCCAGCGGTGACGCCGCCATCGGACGCCGAGATGAAGACGGGCCAGGCGGTCTATGCGAAGCTCTGCATTGCCTGCCATGAAGCCGACGGCTCCGGTGCGCCGCGCATCTACCCGCCGCTGCCCGGCAATGCGCTGCTGCAATCGGACAATCCGTCCTCCACGCTCCGCGTCATTCTCGACGGCGCCCACACCGTGACGACGCCGCGGGCCCCCAACACCGGCGAGATGCCGGGCTACGCCAAACAATTGTCGGACGAACAGATCGCAGCGGTGACGAACTACATCCGCAACTCCTGGGGCAATGCCGCGCCGCTGGTCACGGCGGCGCAGGTCGGGAAGGCGCGGAGCCAGGGGCCGTAGTTAGTCCCCTCTCCCCGCTTGCGGTAGGCTCTGTGCGGGCTGAAGTTTCCGCCTCGTCATGGCCGGGCTTGTCCCGGCCATCCATGCCCGTTCGCGCGGCAAGAACGTGGATACCCGGGACAAGCCTGGGCATGACGGAGTTTGTGGATGCGCAAATGCGATTAAGCAGCCGCGCGCAGGGAGAGGCGAAGAAGCACTACTTCTCGTCCCCCGTGAACACGAACTTCGGCATCTCCCATTTGTAGCGGACCGCGAGCAGGCGGAAGCTGATGCCGAGCACGAAGGTGAGAATGGTCCAGAGCTCGTCGTTGATCTTCAGCCCGAACGCGGTGGCGTAGAACAGGCCCGTCACCACCGAGACGCTGGCGTAAAGCTCGGAACGAAACAAGAGCGGCACGTCGTTGCAGAGGACATCGCGCAAGACGCCGCCGGCACAGCCCGTCACCATGCCGGAGACGATCACGATGGGCAGCGAGGCATCCATCTGCCAGGCGACGTCGCAGCCCGTCATGGTGAAGACCACAAGGCCGATCGCGTCGAGCACGATGAAGGCCAGCTTGAGCCGATGCACGAAGTGCGCGAACAGAATCGTAATGAAGGCCGCGCCGCCGCTGAGCGCGAGATAGACGGGGTTTTGCACCCAGCCGAGCGGATAGTGGCCGAGGAAGAGATCGCGCAGCGTACCGCCGCCAAGCGCCGTGATGCAGCCGAGGAAGCAGACGCCGAGCCAGTCCATGCTGCGCCGACCCGCGGCAAGCGCAGCCGTCATCCCCTGCGCCGCGACCGCGACGAGGGAAAGGATATGCAGCACGCTGTCGCTGGGTGGCAGGCTCCACATCGGATGTCATCCCGTTTCGAGAGCGGAACTTACGTCGAAGGTTCCAGGATGAACAAGTTTCATCCGGAATGAACAGGTTCCCGATTCCAGCGCGCGCGGCAACATGCGACGAAAGCATGAGATCCCCCGGAACCGAAATTCGCATCCCCGGGTTGTCTGGTCAGTCCATTCGAGGAGATCAAGCGATGGCCGATGACCGTTTTCCGAATGACCCCTATCGTCCCATCGGTGAGGATGAGTATCTTCGCGCCGCGCGACGAGACGCCGACCTCCAGGCGGACCCCGAGCTTGGCGAAGGCCCCGCCTCCAGCGGCAAGATCGCGCTGTTTGCGGTCGCAATCGCGGTGGTGCTCGGCGCAGTGTTCTACGGCTTGAACAATACCAGCGTGAACCAGGCCTCGACCGAACCGCCGGCGAAGACCGCACAGACGACACCTGCAAATCCGGCCGCGCCTCCGGGCATGCGCGACGTGACGCCGAAGAGCAACACTGCGCCCGGCGTGACCACGGGTGCGGCACCGAGCCAACCGGCTCCGCCAGCCCCGGCTCCGACCGCACCGTCTGACGCCGGCAAGGCGCAGTAACGCTGCAGAAATACAAAAACGGCGGGACGCTAACGTCCCGCCGTTTTTGTCATGTATCAGCCGAACATCTTGTTCAGCTCGCCGCCGGGATAGCCGCTCCCGAGCTCGGCAAACGTGCCCTTCTCCGCCATCTCTTTCGCCGCGCGCATGAAGCCGCCCCAGGCGACGCGAGCGAGCGAGCCGCCGACGCTGATCCGGCGCACGCCGAGATCGGCGGCCTCTTGCAGGGACAGGCCGGAGGCGCCGATCAGGAGATTGAACGGCCTAGGATGGACCGCCTTCACCACGGCCGAAATATCCTCGCGCGTCTTCAGTCCGGGCGCATAGAGGCAATCAGCACCGGCATCGGCGTAGGCCGTGAGCCGGTCGATGACGAGCTTGAGGTCGCTCACGCCCCACAGATAAGCCTCGCAGCGACCGACCAGCAGCGCGCCGCTGTCACCGACCGCCTTGCGCGCCGCCTTGATGCGCTCGACTGCGAGCGCGCGATCATAGAGCGGCTTGTCCTTGTCGCCGGTGGAATCCTCGATCGACAGCCCGGCAACACCGGTCCGCACGCCGCGTTCAACATTTTCCGCGACCTTGTCCGGCTCGACCGCGAAGCCGCCCTCGAAATCCGCATTCACGGGGATGTCGATGGCCGAGCACAATGCTGCCAGATGCTGACAGACATCGTCGACGGTGACGCGGTTGTCGGCGCGCCCGATCGTCCAGGCAAAGCCGGCGCTCGATGAGGCGATCGCCTTGAAGCCGAGATGTTGCAGGGCCTTGGCGCTGCCGACGTCGAACGGGTTGGGCAGGATGAAGCAGCCGCTCTCGTGCATCCTCCTGAATGTCGCGCGCTTGTCCGCGGTCGTAACGTGCATGTTTCTCTCCCTTGTTGGCCGCGCAGACATAGGCACCCATCCGGGGCAGCGCTAGTGTGCGCCCGGCAGCCCCAGTGCAGCGCTAGTGCGCATCGTGCACGGCGCGGCTGTCCTTCGGCGCCTCGTCGCGATTCTGCATGCCGTAGTCGCGGACGACGCTGGCAATCCGCAGGCGATAATCGGCAAAGAAGCTTCCGCGGCCCTTGGCTTGCGCGCGACGATGCTCCATCGTCTTGCGCCAGGCCTCCACGGCCGCCTCATCGCGCCAGAACGAAACCGACAGCACCTTGCCCTTCTCGGTCAGGCTCTCGAAGCGCTCGACCGAAATGAAGCCATCGATGGTCTGGAGGATCGGCTTCAGATCGGCCGCGAGATCGAAATAATGCTGCCGGTGCTCCGGCTTCGGCCAGACCTCGAAGATCACGGCGATCATGGGGCGCCTCCTTCGTCTTGGTTTGCGCCTACAATACCACCTTGCGCAGGAACGTCCGCTCCTCCGCGAGAATAAACCTGTTCTCCTCGGCGAAGTGGAAGTTCGCCAACCCCTCGGCGTCCTGGCGCAGCCGCGCGCGATAGGCCTCGTAGGCGCCTAAGCTTTCGAAGGAGATCAGCGCAAAGGCGATGTTGTTGGTTCCCTCGTGCGGCATGAAATAGCCAATGAGATCGCCACCGCATTTCGGGATGATGGTGAGCCAGCGTTTCGAATAATCCTCGAACTGCGCGCGCTTGAAGGGATCGAGCTGGTAGCGGATGAAGACGGTGATGGACACGGTGGGTTCTCCTTTTTTCCGTCATTGCGAGCATCGCGACGCAATCAACCGTGCCGGCCCTCATCCTGAGGAGCGCGGAACGCGCGTCTCGAAGGATGAAGGCCCGGCCGGTGGCCTCGCCCTTCGAGACGCGCGCAAGGGCGCGCTCCTCAGGGTGAGGATCGGCTTTCCGATTTGTCCGTCACTCTTCGCTCGCAATAACGAGCTGGCCACAGCCTACGCCCTTGCCGCACACCAATGCTTCGGTTATCATCGAAGCATGAAAGCAGGACCTGACATTGCCATGGTCGCTTCGCTCGTCGGCGACCCCGCCCGCGCCAACATGCTCACCGCGCTGATGAACGGCCGCGCGCTCACCGCAAGCGAGCTCGCGCAGGAGGCCGGGATCACGCCGCAGACCGCGAGCTCACATCTTTCAAAGCTCGAGGCCGGCGGCCTGATCGAGCCGGAGAAGCAGGGCCGGCACCGCTACTACCGCCTCACCGACCCCGACGTCGCTGGCGTGCTCGAGGGACTTGCGGGACTTGCCGCCCGCGCCGGCCACATGCGCGTGCGCACCGGGCCGAAGGATCCGGCGCTGCGGCGGGCGCGCATCTGCTACGACCATCTCGCCGGCGACCTCGGCGTGCAGATGCTCGACTCCTTACGCGAGCGGCGCCTGGTGAAGCAGAAGAAGCAGGACATCGAGCTCACGGTCGAGGGCGAGCGCTTCCTCGCAAAGCATTTGCAGATCTCGCCCGACATGCTCACCCATCCGCGCCGGCCGGTCTGCAAGGCGTGCCTCGACTGGAGCGAGCGGCGGCATCATCTCGCCGGCACGCTCGGCGCGGCCATGATGAAGCGCTTCACCGAATTGAAATGGGCGGCTCGCGATGCCACGCCCGGCAGCCGCGTGGTGAATTTCACCCGCACCGGCGAGAAGCAGTTTGCCGCGCTGTTCGGCAACGGGCACGAGTAATCACGCAAATCGCGTGAACTCACACAATGGCGTGTGACCGTCCCCGCGCGACCAGCGCGGTACGCGCTTGCGCGGAGATTATGCTCAAACAATAAGCCAATGCGCGATGACGATTCACCCCACTCATCACGCTTTGGCCCTACCCTGTCGCTTCAAGCAGCATGAACGGCGTCGTTCATGCCGCATTCAGGTCATGATTGCCAATTTGGATCGCGCCGCTTCGGCATGTCGCCAAAATTTAACATGCCGAATCGTACCTTTTGATTCATTGTGCGCCGCAAGCGCGTGACCCAAGGACCGAAAAAGGGAGCTCAAATGAAGTATCTTCTTGCCGCCATTATGCTCGCCGGCGTTGTCGTCGGTTTCAGCGAAGCAGCCAGCGCCGCTGGCGGTTGCGGGCCCGGCTGGTATCGCGGCCCCTATGGCGGCTGCCGCCCGATGGGCCGTACGGTCATGGTAGCACCCGCACCTGTCGTCGTCGCTCCGGTCGTCGTCGCCCGTCCGCGCGTCTGTCCGTGGGGCTTCCGCTGGTGGGCCGGCCGCTGCCGCCCGGTCTGATCTGATTTTGGCGTAACAGCATGGCCGCGCGTTCCACCGCGCGGCCATCTTCTTTTTGAACGCCTGAAGTTTTCGTGGGCACGAAAAAGGGGATCGCCACGCGATCCCCTTTCTGATTCGACTGGCAGCTTGCAGCACGCCCTACCAGTGACGCCAGTGGCGACGGTGCCAGCGATGGCGCCATCCCCAGTGACGGCGACGCCATCCCCAGTGACGATGATGCCAACCCCAGTGTCGCCGGCGCCAGCCCCAATGGCGGTGATGATGCCAGCCCCAATGATGACCGCCGCCGTGCCAGCGCACCTCCTCGGGCTTGAGCTGACCGGCCTCCTCGCTGCTGGTGACAGCGGGATGGATCTCGGGATTGCCGCGCGGCAGGTTGGCCGGGCCTTCGATGGGCTGAGGCGCCAGGGGCGCAGCTTGCGCCGCCGCCGTCAATGCAGCGGCACCGGCGGCAACACCGAATGCGAGTTTCAAAAAGTGGCGGCGCTCCATGATGTCTTCCTCTTCAATCAGCGTTGAATGATGCAAAGGAAGTTTCGCGCCGACGAAATGAACTCAGGCTGAACCTTGCATTCAGGTAGGTTGCGCGAAACTGACACGCGCGCAGCCGGGAACGCACAACGGCGGTCATACTTTGTCCAAAGAAGGGATCGAACATTCCGAACAAAACAGGGGCACGTGGGGTCGTCCTGCATGGATCAAGTCCATCAGACCAAAGGAGACAGCCATGGCAACACAGGTAAAGCCGGTTCCCGAAGGATACCACACTGTCACGCCCTATCTCGTCGTCGAGGGCGCGGAGAAGGTCATCGGCTTCATGAAAGACGCCTTCGGTGCGCAGCCTTTGTTCGAGCCGATGATGCGGCCCGACGGCAAGGTGATGCATGCCGAGTTCAAAATAGGAAGTTCCATCGTGATGATTGCCGACTCCTCGGAGCGAGCACAGGCAACGTCCACGATGCTGTATCTCTACGTGCCCAACGTCGATACGGTCTATCAGAAGGCGGTCAAGGCTGGCGGCACCCCCTTGATGGAGCCAACGGACCAGTTCTATGGCGATCGCAGCGGCGGCGTGAAGGATCCGGCCGGCAACCAATGGCACATCGGCACCCACATCGAGGACGTATCGCCGGCTGAGCTGAAGAAGCGCGCAGAGGAAGTCATGAAGCGGCAGAACAAGGCGGCGTAGGCAGCGACTGGCTTCGTAGGGCGGAATGGCGAAGCGTCATCCGCCAAGTGTGCCTTGCGAACAAAAAGGGCGGGTTAGCTTCGCTAACCCGCCCTACGCACTCCAATGGCCTTGAATGGGAGTGCCGCGGCTGAGCGCTTTGGCATGCGCAAGATCCCCTCGCCAGGCGAGGTTTGCTTGAGTTCAGTTGCCCTCGAACTTGAACGACACGTTGAGTTTGGCGCGATAGGCTTCCACTTTCCCCTTCGCGTCCAGCTGCATATCGAGTTTGATGACCTCGGCGACGCGAAGGTCCCTCAGGGATTTTGCGGCTTGCTCGACCGCGTTGCTGGCGGCCTTTTCCCAGGAGTCAGTGCTGGTACCGATCAGTTCTATGACCTTGTAGATGCTCTCAGGCATGTCGTTCTCCCGTTCGGTATGAAGCAGGAAGCAGGTGCTCCCTGCCGCCCTCGAACCTAGCACGGATCGGCGCTCAGAGGACGCGCATGTCGCAGGGCTGACGGGCCCAGGCCGCTTGGCGGTGCTGTGGTGCCCGCTATCGAGGGAGAGCCGCAACGGCGGCGCCGTGAACCGCTAGCCCGTATTCCTGACCGCTTCAGCCAGCATGGCGTAAAGCTGGCGCTTGCTGAATTCCTTGGGCTGCTTGTCTGTTGTCTTGCGCGAGACCTTCTTTGCTGCCGGCTGGGCGCAGGCAGCCGACAACACCGCCTCTTGCCTCCGGACCGACCTTATCTGGGGTTTTGCCGTTGGCGGCTTGTGGCCGCGCTTCAGACCCAAGCGAGTTAGCATGCCGCAGACTGCGTTACGGCTACACCCGAGACGGCGCGCGATCTGCGCGGCACTCTGGCCTTGGCCCCAGAGTCTTTTGAGCAGCGCTACGTCTTTCGCATCCCAACTCATGGGAGATATTGTACGCCACTGCCATCCACTATTCTAGTCTTCGTCCGGTTCGCGTACGACCGCCGGTTCGTCGTCCTCGTCCTCTTCTTCCTCATCGTCCTCCTCGTCCTCTTCATCGTCATCAGGATCCCGGGGCGGCATCGTGCTGCCCTTGATCACCAGGCGACTTCCATCCATCAAGCTGGCGAGAAACTCTTCGGGGGCGTTTGGCTTCATATTGTTGCTCCTCTGGTCTGGAGCTAGAGAGCGCCGGTGGTTAACGGGCCGGACGTCTCGCTATTGTGGGGCCGACGGATTGTCGATGCAGGCCCGTCGCTTCGGCTGCATTGAGCCACGACAACTTATAGCCCATCTTTCGCAGCAGGTCTTCCGCCACGCAATGTCTGCACCGGCCTCGACACCCGGCAAGGAAGGCTGCTGGTATGGGTTCCTCCACGGGCTCGTTTGCTGCGGAGGATCGCCGATGCGGTCGGCTAAACCCACCCTCCCCGCGCCATGATGGCCGCACAGAGCAGGATGACGACGATCGCCGCGAGCTCGCCATGGATGATCGACGTCACCAGCCGCCTGCGTTTCGCGTCGATCACCGGCGCCTTACCCGCCTTGATCGCCGCGGTCCAGGACAGGAATTCCCGTGTCGGAATGATCGACAGCAGGCCGATGATGATGAACAGCGAGAACTTGGTCATGAAGGCGTGACTGTGCAGGTAGTAGTCGGAGCCCTTCTCAAAGAAGAACACCCGCAACGACCCGACCACGAACAGCGCGCCGGCCGCGATGCCGAGCACGAGATCGGTGCGCTGGAGCCTGCGTGCCGACTCCATCGTCAACTCCTGCCGGATCAGCGTGAACTCGATCGCGACTGCCGCAACCAGCGTGAAGGCGCAGAGATGGTGCAGGAAGGCGAACAGCGTGGACATGGCTGGATTTCCCCGGACGGACGTCGATCTCGTCTGCCGCAATGATATAGGCAGTTCCCGCCAATGAAAAATGACGCGAGAGCGGTCGTCGAGGCTGCAAACCCGCCGCTTCTATCGCCACGGAAAGCCGGCGGGTTACGCTGACGCTAACCCATCCTACGCACCGCGCACGTGGCCGCAACTCACATCAACTTCATCGGCGCATCGTGCACCACGCGTAGATTGATCCGGCTGATCAACTCCGCCCGTAGCGCCTCGGCAGCGCTGATCGCGGCGTCGGTCTGGCGCAGCGTGCTGACGTTCGATCCCAGCGACACGATGCCGCCGAGCACCAAGGCAATCGATCCGAGCGCTGCGACCTGACCGGATCCGATCAGGCCGAGGATCGTGACGAGCAGCAATCCGCCGCCACCCGCGATCGCGATCTTCGAGGCCAGAATGAACTTCCGGCATCGTTCGGCGATCTCGGCCAACGCCTCGATCCGCGCTTCGATGTCTGAAATCTCGTCGGTCGGGTCGTCTTCGGTCATCAGGTTCAGGATCGAATCTGTAGGGTGGGTGAGCGTAGCGTAACCCACCGACACTCTGACACGCGGTCGGTTCAGCCGGTGGGTTGTGCTTCCACCTTCGCTCTTCGAGCTACGGCGGACAAGTCGCTAACCCACCCTAGGCTCCCCCTCACAACGGCAAATTGTCGTGCTTCTTCGCGGGAATCTCGACCTTCTTATCCCTCAGCATCGCCAGCGCCCGCGCGATCCGCCGCCGGGTCGAGTGTGGCATGATGACGTCGTCGATATAGCCACGCTCCGCCGCAATGAACGGTGACAGGAAGCGGTCTTCGTATTCCTTGGTGCGAGCGGCGATCTTGTCGGGGTCGCCGATGTCTGCGCGGAAGATGATCTCGACCGCGCCCTTGGCGCCCATCACCGCGATCTGGGCGGTCGGCCAGGCGTAGTTCATGTCGGCGCCGATCTCCTTGGAGGCCATGACGTCGAAGGCGCCGCCATAGGCCTTGCGGGTGATGATGGTCACCAGTGGAACGGTGCACTGCGAATACGCGAACAGCAGCTTGGCGCCGTGCTTGATCAGGCCGCCATATTCCTGCGCGGTGCCCGGCAGGAAGCCCGGCACGTCGACGAAAGTGACGATAGGGATGTTGAAGGCATCGCAGAAGCGGACGAAGCGCGCGGCTTTGCGCGATGCGTCGCTGTCGAGCACGCCGGCCAGCACCATCGGCTGGTTGGCGACGAAGCCGACGGTGCGGCCTGCGATACGGCCAAAGCCGGTGATGATGTTCCTGGCGAAGGCTTCCGAGATCTCGAAGAAGTCACCCTCATCCACGACCTTCAGCACCAGCTCCTTCATGTCGTAGGGCTTGTTCGGATTGTCGGGGATCAGCGTGTCCAGGGACATGTCGATCCGCTCGATGGAATCGAAGCTCGGCCATTCCGGCACGCCGTCGCTGTTGTTCGACGGCAGGAAGTCGATCAGGCGGCGCATCTGGAGGATCGCCTCGACGTCGTTCTCGAACGCGCCGTCGGAAATCGAGGAGCGTGTGGTGTGCACGGAGGCGCCG
Source organism: Bradyrhizobium sp. UFLA05-108 (assembly GCF_059803455.1). NCBI lineage: Bacteria > Pseudomonadati > Pseudomonadota > Alphaproteobacteria > Hyphomicrobiales > Nitrobacteraceae > Bradyrhizobium > Bradyrhizobium sp. UFLA05-108. The sequence goes on from NZ_JBANAZ010000010.1 coordinate 172,422, forward strand.
CCCAGCTCCTCGGCCGTGACCACCTCGTTGGTAACGGTCTTCACCACGTCGGGGCCGGTGACGAACATGTAGCTGGTGTTCTTCACCATGAAGATGAAGTCAGTCATGGCCGGCGAATAGACATCGCCGCCGGCGCAGGGCCCCATGATGACGGAGATCTGCGGGATCACGCCGGAGGCGATGACATTGCGGCGGAAGACGTAGGAGTAGCCCGCGAGCGCCGCGACGCCCTCCTGGATGCGCGCGCCACCCGCATCATAAAGGCCGATGATTGGCGCCCTCGCCTTCATCGCCATGTCCTGAAGTTTTGTAATTTTCAGCGCATGGGTCTCCGAAAGAGAACCGCCGAACACCGTAAAATCCTTTGCGAACACAAAAGTCTTGCGGCCGTTGACGGTGCCCCAGCCGGTGACGACGCCGTCGCCCGGCACCTTGCTCTTCTCCATGCCGAACTCGATGGAGCGGTGCTCGACGAACATGTCGAACTCCTCGAACGATCCCTTGTCGAGCAGCAGCTCGATGCGCTCGCGCGCGGTCAGCTTGCCGCGGGCGTGCTGCGCCTCGATGCGCTTCTCCCCGCCACCGAGCTTGGCGCCGGCGCGGCGTTCTTCAAGGGCGTCCAGGATATGCTTCATTTGCTCCCGCCAGTTCTTAAAGGTGCGATTGGCTGCGGGTTCTAACACGGCATTTTGCGGGCCGGAAAGCCGCTTTGCGCATGCCCGCCGCGCCCGGACGGGCTAAAAAGCCCAAGGAATTACAAGGGCCTATCCCAGGAGATTCAGATGGACGATGCAGTCACGGCAACTGGCGAGGTGACCGGCGGCGTCAAGGTCCTGCTCCGGCTGGAGGGGCTGACGCTGTTTGCCGGCATGATGCTGCTCTATGCGGTCTGGGGCGGGTCGTGGCTGGTCTTCGCCCTGCTCATCTTGGCGCCGGATCTCAGCTTCCTGGCATACCTCGCCGACAGCCGGTCCGGCGCGATCGTCTACAATGCCGCACACAGCTACATGATCCCGGTAGCACTGCTAACGGTGGGCTTTGCGCTGGAATGGCCGCTCCTGCTCTCCATCGCCATGATCTGGCTCGCCCATATCGGCATCGACCGGGCGCTGGGTTACGGCCTGAAATATCAGGCCGGCTTCGGCTTCACCCATCTGGGGCGGATCGGACGCATGGGGAAAGCGTGAATGGCAGGCCCGGGCCGCGCCTTTGCCCGCGATTTGGGCCTTTGGGGCGGATTGACCGTGGTCGCCGTGCCGATCGTGATGCTTCGGCTTGCCCGCTCGCAGTTCGATATCCTGTCGGACGGCTTTGCCAAAAACGGCGACGTGATCTCGCGCGCCATCAGCGAGATCGGCGGCTGCGCGATCGACCAGGCGCTGGCGGGAAAGCAGCCGTAGATTCCTAAAGCGGGATGGGGTTAGGTTGAATCGATTTGGGATTCCCAAATCAGCTTGTTTCTGATTCACCATGCTGGCTGGACGGAGGCCAGCATGGATGGGCAAGCCGTACTCTCTGGATCTTCGCAAGCGCGT
>NZ_JBANAZ010000110.1:0-21701 GCF_059803455.1 Bradyrhizobium sp. UFLA05-108
TTCGAACAAGGAGATGATCTGAAATGATCTAACAACCACTCATCCTTGACCAAGCCCATACAAGTATTCCAGAGACATCGAGTTCAGCACAACCGCTGCGGCGTACTGCGTCGCCCGGTCAAGCCGGGCGACGACACCGTCCCTGCGGATGCCAAGTAGGCCTCACGCCCCATTGAGGAATTGAAGCGGGTCAACCGGGTTCGATCCCTTGCGGATCTCGAAGTGGAGCTGCGGCGACGCCACCTCACCGGATTGCCCCGACTTGGCAATGACCTGGCCGCGCTTGATGGTATCGCCGCGCTTCACCAGCAGCTCACTCGCATGGGCATATGCGGTGACGTAGCCGTTGGAGTGCCGAACCAGGACCAAATTGCCGTAACCTTTCAGCTCGTTGCCGGAATAGGCAACGACGCCGTCTTCGGCCGCCTTGACCGGCGTGCCTTCGGGTACCGCGAGATTGATGCCGTCATTCGACTTGCCGTTGGTCTTGGCGCCGTAGCTCGTGATCACCTTGCCGCGCACCGGCCAGCGGAAGGTCGGCAGCGCGCCTGTGGCGTCCGCGGCTTTTGCCGGCGTCTCGGCGGACTTCTCTTCGACGTTGGCGGTGGCTTGCGCCAGCCGCGCGCTCTGCACCGGTGCGGCGGCCGCGACCTTGGTGGCAGGCACGGTTGCGACCGCGGCAGGCTGCTGGACGACGGCGACGGGCGCGGCAGCCACCGCAACGGGGGCAACCGGCGCGGCAACGGCCGCAGTCCTGCCGCCCGGCACGGTCAGCTTGGTGCCGAGCTTGAGCTTGGCGGACGGATCGAGACCATTGGCGCGCGCGAGCTCAGCCACCGGAATGTGGTTCTTGCGCGCGATGCTGGCGAGTGTGTCGCCACGATTGACGAAGTGAGTGCCGGCCGGCGCGCTGACGGCCACAATCGGCTTGGCTGCGGGCGCCGCGACTGGCGCTGCGGCAACCGGCGCCATAGCGGGCGCAGGCGCTGCGGCGTTAGCCGTGGGATGCGGAATGACGATCTGTTGGCCGGGCGAGAGCGTGCGCGGGCCCTTGTAGCCGTTGGCGGCGAGGATCGCCTGCGGAGTAACGTGATAGCGCTTGGCGAGCACGTCGAGCGTGTCGCTGGTGCCGACGATGATCTTGGTCGCACCGGCGGGACGGGCCGCGGCAACCGAGCGCGGCGGCACGGTGCCGGTGGCTTCAAGATGCGGCTGTACCGGTGGCGCATAGGACCCCATGCCACGCCCGCCTCCGGCTACCCCCCCACCGCCTGCGGTGGGATAGGATTGCGGCGCGGCGACGGCCGGCGGCGGCAACGGCTGGGATTGATAATAGCCGGGTTGTGTCTGCGGCCGTGAATATTGCGGCAGCTCACGCTGCTGCGGCGGCGCCTGCTGCACTGTTCCCGTGGAGTCCTGGGAAGCAAAGGGGTTGGAGAAGTTGGATTGCGAAAGCCGCGACGACATATCGGCGCTGCATCCGGCGAAACCGAACGAGATCAGCGCCAGTACCGCGACCTGCGGCACCCGGCGCGAGTAAAGCAACTCGGCAAGAGCGGACATGGTTACTCACTCGTACGCAACTGAACTGGTCTTTTAAGTAAACACGCGCCGAGTAAATAACCGCTTAACCCTCCCAATAAGGTGTTGGCAGCACAGCCGATCCGGAATTCTACAGCTCGCGGGCCACACCAGGCAGCGCCGGGACGAAGCGGACATCGACGAGTTCCCTGCGCTCGACTCCGGTCTCGGTGCGGGTCAGGCGGATCAGGGTCTGCACCCCCTGAAGGGGGCCGACCGGCGCGATCAGGATGCCCCCGACCTCCAGCCGCGCGATCAGATTGTCCGGGATCTGTTCCATCGCGGCGGTGACGATGATGCGGTCGAAGGGGCCGATATTGGCGGGCAGATCGAGACCATCGCCCAGCATCACCTCTACATTGTGGCAGGCGAGCTTCTCCAGCCGGGCGCGCGCCGTATCGGCGAGTTTGCGATAGCGCTCGACCGTCAGGACATGCCGGGCAAGCCGTGACAGCACTGCGGCCTGGTAGCCGGAGCCGGTGCCGATCTCCAGCACGCGATTCTGCTTCTGCAACTGAAGCTGCTCGGTCATGTAGGCAACGACAAAGGGCTGGCTGATGGTCTGCCCGCAGGCGATCGGCAGCGCGCTGTCGCGGTAGGCATCCTCCCGGTCGGCCGCCTCGACGAACAGATCGCGCGGCACCTCCTCCATGGTACGCAGCACTGCCTGGTCACTGATGCCGCGACGTCGCAGCGTGAGCTGAAACATCATTTTTTCCGGCGGATGCTGATTGGAGGTCATTGCTAATGTTTCGTCGCGTTTTCATCTCGGCCGGACCGAACCTGCAGCGTTAGTGCGACCTTCGTCGCAGCCGCGGGATTCTTGTTCCGGCTCAGGAACCCATGATAAACTTCTCTCGCTGCATCTGACCACATAATCTGCTTTACGCGGAATTGGTTATGCTGCCATTTCCGGGCCGGGGTTCGTCCAAACGCTCGTTGCGTCGCATGGTTTTATCTGCGAACGTTTGATGGGAAGGGCAAGGACTCACGGAATGACTGCGACACGGCCTTCGGGCGGTTCTGTTTTCCTCGTCGAGGACGAGGTCATGATCAGGATGATGGTCGCAGACATGCTCGAAGAGCTTGGCTACAAGGTCGCGGCCGAGGCCGGCGACATTGCCGAGGCGATGCGGCTTGCGCAGTCGACTGAATTCGATTTCGCCATCCTCGACGTCAACGTCAACGGCAAGGTGATCTCGCCGGTCGCCGACGTCATCAAGGCCAAGGGTCGGCCCTTCATCTTCGCCACCGGCTACGGCTCGTCCGGCCTGCCCGAGCAGTATCGCGACCGGCCGGCGCTGCAAAAACCTTTTCAGCTCGACGCACTCGGCAAGACCATCGAGTCCGCGCTGCGCGGCGGTTAACGCCGCTCCCATCCGCTGCGATGATGGAATTATGCCGGTGATTTGCCCGACGCGTCAATCCATTTTCGTAAAATACGAAATCGTCACCCGATAGCCCCCGCTACTTTGCATGGGGTTGTTTTCGAGATTCTGCTGGACGGTCGCGAAAGCATCAGGCCAGTGCGTCGGCGAACGCGTCCTTATTTCAGCGTTTCGCCGAGCGCCTGCGAGAAAGCCTCATCGGTGCGATCGAGCTTCAGCGGCGTCACCGAGATGTAGCGCTCGCGCAGCGCGGCGAGATCGGTGCCGTCCTCCGGCAGGTCCATCATCGCGGCACGCTCGAAACCGATCCAGAAGTAGGGATTGCCGCGGCCGTCGCGGCGCTCGTCGATCCTGAGGAAGCCGAGATTGCGCTTGCCCTGCCGCGTCACGCGGATGCCGAGAACCTCTTCCGGCGCGCACGACGGAAAATTGACGTTGATCACGGTATTCCTGGGCACGCCGGCCTTGAGCACCTTGCGCAGGATGTCGGGTCCGAACTTGCGCGCGGTGTCCCACGGCGGACGCTCGCGCGTCTCGGCGCTGAATTCCTGCGACAGCGCGAACGATGGCAGGCCCAGGATGGTGCCTTCCAGCGCGCCCGCGATGGTGCCGGAATAGACGACGTCCTCGGCGACGTTGCGACCCTTGTTGACGCCGGACAGCACGACGTCTGGCAGCGTCGCGCCCAGGATATGACGCGCGCCCATGATGACGCAGTCCGTCGGCGTGCCCCTCACCGCGAAGTGCCGCGGCCCGACTTCGCGCAGGCGCAAAGGATCGTTCAGCGACAGCGAATGTGAGACGCCGGACTGGTCGAGCTCAGGCGCGACGACCCAGACATCGTCGGACAGGGCGCGAGCGATCTCCTCCACGACCTTGAGGCCGGGCGCGTGGATGCCATCGTCATTGGTGCAGAGAATGCGCATGCGTCAGATCGAGTCCTTGGATACGTCTGAGGAGGTCTTATCCGTCTACGGCCGATCAGGCAAACCGGCGAACCGCGGGAGTTTCCGGGCGATTTGGAACTTACCAACGGCAGTCGGCGAACCTCTCGCCTAGCGGCGGATGCGCCATTGCGGCAGGAAGCGCGCCAGCCGGCCTTCCGCTCGCAAGGCGAGCACGACCGGAGGGACAGGTTTTGGCGGTAGCGCGGCGGGGGCCGGCGCAGGCGGCAGCTCAATTGCCGCTTTCGCCGGCGCTGGAGCCGGCGCCTGCGGATAGCGCGTGCGCGCCAGCGTCAGTGCCTTGTCAAAATCCTCGAGATTGAGCCCGGGCTTGGCGCGCCGGCTTTGCACGAAATCGTCATCCCAAAGCCGCGCGATCTCAATGTCGAGCGCGCCGCGCAGCCGCTGGTCGACAGCCTGTATGCCGAAGCCGGTCACGGCCCATTGTCGGCCGATCCAGAAGATGTCGCGGTGCAGGGCCATGAAACGGTCGCCGGAGAAGTCGGACGGCCGTCAGGATAACCGGCCGCCCAATCTTCGCAACCAAACGTTTCCGCGTTACCGGCGGGCAATAATGCCGCCCTACTCGCGCGCGACCACCTTCAGCCCGCCCATGTAGGGTTGCAGCACGTCCGGCACGGCAATCGAGCCGTCCTCCTGCTGATAGGTCTCCATCACGGCGATCAGCGCACGGCCAACCGCGGTGCCGGAGCCATTGAGCGTATGGACGAAGCGCGGCTTGCCGTCCGGCCCGCGCGAACGCGCGTCCATGCGCCGCGCCTGGAAATCGCCGCAGACCGAGCAGCTCGAGATCTCGCGAAACATGCCGCCCTCGCCCTGGCCCGGCATCCAGACCTCGATGTCGTAGGTTTTCTGTGCCGCAAATCCCATGTCGCCGGCGCACAGAGTCATCACCCGGTAATGCAGGTCGAGCCGCCGCAGCACCTCCTCGGCACAGGCGAGCATGCGCTCATGCTCGTCCTTGCTGGCCTCTGGCGTCGTGATCGACACCAACTCCACCTTGATGAACTGGTGCTGGCGGATCATGCCGCGCGTATCGCGCCCCGCCGCCCCTGCTTCCGCCCGGAAACACGGCGTCAGCGCCGTCAGGCGCATTGGCAGCTCCTTCTCGTCCACGATGGATTCGCGAACGAGATTGGTGAGCGGCATTTCCGCGGTGGGAATCAACCACAACCCCTCCCGCGTACAAAACATGTCGTCGGCAGATTTGGGGAGATTACCCGTCCCGTAGGCCGTCTGTTCGCGCACCAGGAGCGGCGGGTTGATCTCGGTGTAGCCATGCTCGTTGGTGTGCAGGTCGATCATGAACTGCCCGATCGCCCGCTCAAGCCTCGCGAGCCCCTTTTTCAGCACGACGAAGCGCGCGCCGGAAAGCTTTGCCGCCGCCTCGAAATCCATATAGCCGAGCGCGGTGCCGAGATCGTCATGCAGCTTTGGCGTGAACGCATAGTTGCGCTTGTTGCCGAACACGTGGTGCTGCACGTTGCCGTGCTCGTCGACACCGTCAGGCACCTCGGCAAGCGGCAGATTGGGGATCGCCGACAGCTCTTTTGCCAGCTCCTCATCTGCGGCCTTCGCGGCCGCCTCGAGCTCCGGCATCGTCGTCTTGAGCTCGGCGACCTCGGCCATCAGCCTGGCCGCGCGCGTCTCGTCCTTCGCCTTCTTGGCCTCGCCGATCTCCTTGGAGGCCGCGTTGCGCCGCGCCTGGGCCTGCTCGGAGGCCAGGATCGCCGCCCGTCGCTTCTCGTCGATCGCCAGGAGCGACGTCGACATCGGCTTCAACCCACGCCGGGCGAGACCGGCGTCGAAAGCTTGCGGATTGTCGCGGATCGTCTTGATGTCGTGCATGGCTGTGGTCCTGGGGCAGCGTGCAAACCGTCAACGCTCATGTTGGCCGTTTGCACCGTGCCTCCCACTACCACAGGCGTCATCGCCCGCGAAAGCGAAAGCGGGCGATCCAGTATTCCAGAGACAGTGCGAGGGTACGGAGAGGTCGCGGCGTACTGGATTCCCCGCTTTCGCGGGGAGTGACAGCCAAGGATACGGCGCCCTATTCCGCCGGGTTGGCCGAGGACGAAGCCCCGCTCGAAGCCTGCGAAGCCGCGGCCTTCTTCTCCACCATCGATACCGAGATGATCGAACCCTCATAGAGCGCCAGCAAAGGTATGGCGAGCGAGCACTGGCTCAATACGTCAGGCGGGGTCAGGACGGCTGCGATGATGAAGGCGATGACGATGAAATAGCGGCGCTTCTCGCGCAGCATCTTCGACGTGATGATGCCGATGCGGCCGAGCAGCGTCAGGATCACCGGGAGCTGGAAGGCGATGCCGAAGGCGAAGATCAGCGACATCATCAGCGACAGATATTCGCCGACCTTGGGCAGGAGCTGAATCTGTGCGGTCTCGTCACTGCCGGCCTGCTGCATGCCGAGCGAGAAGCGGATCAGCATCGGCAGCACGACGAAATAGACCAGCATCGCGCCCAGCACGAAGAAGAACGGGGTCGCGACCAGATAGGGCAGGAAAGCCTGCTTCTCATGCTTGTAAAGCCCGGGCGCCACGAATTTGTAGATCTGCGTGGCGACGATCGGGAACGAGATGAAGCCGGCGCCGAACAGCGCAAGCTTGAGCTGGGTGATGAAATATTCCAGCAGCGCCGTGTAGATGAACTTCGAATTCTCCGGCCCCGCGACCCACACGAACGGCCAGACCAGCACGTTGTAGATCTGCTTGGCGAAGAAGAAGCAGAAGATGAACGCGATGCCAAAGCCGAGCAGCGCCTTGATCAGCCGCGAGCGCAGCTCGATCAAATGGTCCATCAACGGCGCCTTGCTGGCCTCGATGTCGGCGTCGGTCATGACGCTTTGGCGTCCTTGATCGCTTCAGGTAGCGCGGTGTCCTGAACTACAGTGTGTGCCGCCTCGACCTCGCGGGTGATCGCGAGTGGCTCACTTGCCTCCGCATGTGCCTCCGCTTCCACAAAGGTCGCGGGCGTCGGGGCTTCCGGTGTCGTCGGCATCACCAGCGCTTCGGTTGAAGTCGCCGGCGCTTCGGTTGAAGTCGCCGGCGCGTCACTTGACGCCGCCGGTGGCTCGATCGCGGGCGTGGCCGCGGGTTTATCGATATCCTCGATGCGCAGCGCCTCGTTGACGTCCTTCGTGAGCGAGGTCATCAAATTGTTGCCGGTGAAGCTGGAGGCTGCTTCCTTGACCTCGTCGAAGCTCTTCTTGAGGTCGGCCATTTCGGCCTCGCGCATGGCCTCCTGAAACTGGCCCTGGAATTCGGCAGCCATCTTGCGGGCCTTGCCCATCCATTGGCCGACCATGCGCAGCACACCGGGGAGCTCCTTCGGGCCGATGGCAACCAGCGCAACGACCGCGATGAGGACCAGTTCACTCCACCCGATGTCGAACATGAAGTCTTCCGTTCAGGCAAGCCGCGATTGGCCCAATCCTCGACGCACGGGATCGGGACCGCCCACGTCTGCCGATCTTTGGCTCAGACGGCCTTGCTGCCGACGTCGGACCGTGCCGCAGTCGGCGCGGCGTTGTGCTCGATGGACTTGGCGGCGTCGGGCTTGTCGGCAACCTTGTCGTCGTCCTGCATGCCTTTCTTGAAGGCCTTGATGCCCTGCGCCACGTCGCCCATCAGATCCGAAATCTTGCCGCGGCCGAACAGCAGCAGGACCACTGCGATCACCAAGATCCAGTGCCAAATGCTAAGCGAACCCATCCTGCAACCCTCCAAACACGCATGGCCGGGGACCCGGCCGATCTTCACCGAAACCTAGGCTTCGCAGGTGTCAAAAACAAGGACCAAGGCAGCGCCAATTCGCTGTTGGCGCTACGTAATCTGGCTAGTGTTAACTGGTCGCAGGCCCCCGTAGAACGACGGGCCGTCAGCCCTCGTCGCTACCCTCGCCACCGCCTTCCGGCGTCTCCGGTTCCGGCTCTGGCGCCGGGGCCAGCGCGAGGTCCAGATCCTCGCCGGCCTCGAGCGGATCCTCGTCCTCACGCAGCGTCGGGTCGTCCGACGGGGTCGGCACGCTGAAACCGGTCGGCAGACGCGAATCCAGAAGACCCGTGCCCTTCAGCTCCTCCAGGCCCGGCAAATCGCCGAGTTGTTCCAGCGTGAATTGCGACAGGAAATCCTCGGTGGTTCCGAAAGTCAGCGGACGGCCCGGCGTCTTGCGCCGACCGCGCGGCTTGATCCAGCCGGTCTCGAGCAGCACGTCAAGCGTGCCCTTCGAGGTCACGACGCCGCGGATCTCTTCGATCTCGGCGCGGGTTACCGGTTGATGGTAGGCGATGATCGCAAGCACCTCGATCGCCGCACGGGACAGGCGGCGGGTCTCGGTGCTTTCGCGCGTCATCAGCCAGGCAAGATCGCCGGCGGTGCGGAAGGTCCATTTGTTGGCAACGCGCACGAGATTTACGCCGCGCGTCGCATATTCGGCCTGCAACTGCGCGAGCGCAGCCTTCACGTCGACGCCATCAGGCATGCGCTTGGCAAGGGTCGCGGTATCCAGCGGCTCGCTGGACGCAAACAGTAGCGCTTCGAGAAGCCGCAATTCTTCGGGGCGCGCCTGGGATTCGTTGTCCATCGGCTCGACCTCTTCTACCCGAACTTCCGCCAAGGCCATGGCAGCTTCTCCTTTCAACTAACCGACCGGTGCTTCAGGCGCGGGAGGCGCGCCTGGTACCGGTTGATGCCGCCCCTTTCGGAAATAGAGCGGCGCGAACGCCTCTTTCTGGTTCAGTTCCAGCTGGCCTTCCCTCACCAGTTCGAGCGCGGCGGCAAAGCTCGAGGCGAACACCGTCGCACGCTGCGACGGATCGGCGACGTAACGGATCAGGAAATCGTCGAGACGACCCCAATCGTCCGATTCAGTAAGCCCCCCGACCAGCCGCTCCAACGAGGCGCGCGCTTCGGCGAGCGACCAGACCGTGCGCTTCGCGAGATGCACGCTCGCCAGCACACGCGACTGCCGCTGCGTGGCGTAGGCCGTGAGCAGGTCGTACAGCGTCGCGGTGTATTTCGGATGCTTGACCTCGGCGATCTGTTCGGGCTCACCGCGCGGAAAAATGTCGCGCAGCAATTGCTGCCTGTTCATCAGCCGGTTCGCCGCTTCGCGGATGGCCTCGAGCCGGCGCAGGCGATTGGCGAGCGCGGTGGCCATTTCCTCTGCGCTCGGACCTTCCGCCGTCGGCGGTTCCGGCAGCAAGAGACGGGATTTCAGGAAGGCCAGCCATGCCGCCATCACGAGGTAGTCGGCCGCAAGCTCGAGCCGGATCTTTCGCGCGGCCTCGATGAAGTGGAGATATTGATCGGCGAGCGCCAAGATCGAGATCTTGGCGAGGTCGACCTTCTGCTGTCGCGCCAGCGCGAGCAGCAGATCGAGCGGGCCCTCATAGCCCTCGACATCAACGACCAGCGCCGGTTCGCCCTCGGCGAGCTCGGCGGGCCGCCCGGTTTCAAACGATAGGATTTCTGCCGTCATGCGGATGCCGTGTTCGCCTGTGCGATCAATGCGTCGAGTTCAGCCCGTGCAGCCGTACGGTCGAACGGCTGCGGAGCCTTGCGGGCGGCCAGCGCCCTGTTCGCGCGTTCCAGCGCCTTGCCCGACAACTCGGGCGTTTGGCCGGCAACCTCGTGCATTTCCTCGATATTCCCGTTGCAATGCAGGACCATGTCGCAGCCGGCTGCAAAAATCGAACGCGTTCGCTCGGTAATGGTGCCCGCCAACGCATTCATCGACACGTCATCACTCATTAACAAACCCTGGAACCCGATCACGCTACGAATCACCTGCTGAACCATTGTCGCAGATGTCGTCGCCGGATGGGCGGGGTCGAACGCGCTAAACACAACATGTGCGGTCATCGCCATCGGTAGGTCTGCCAATGGCTTGAACGCGGCAAAATCGGTTTGCTCCAGCTCATCCCTCGGCGTGTCCACCGTCGGCAGCCGGAAATGCGTATCAGCCGTCGCCCGGCCATGACCGGGGATGTGCTTCAGCACCGGCAGCACGCCGCCCTGCTCAAGCCCGTCCGTGACCGCGCGGGCGATCGCGGCGACCTTGGCCGGTTCGGTTCCATAGGCCCGGTTGCCGATCACGGCGTCGGCGCCCGCGACCGGCACGTCGGCAAGCGGCAGGCAGTCCACGGTGACACCGAGATCGGCAAGATCCGCCGCGATCAGCCGGGCGCTGAGACGCGCGGCCGTCAGCCCAAGTGCCGAATCAATGTCGTAAAGCGTTCCGAACAAAGCGCCGGAGGGATAGACCGGCCAATGCGGCGGTCCCAGCCGCTGCACCCGTCCACCCTCCTGGTCGATCAGGACGGGAGCATCCGGAGAGCCCGCGACGCCGCGCAATTCCTGAACCAATGTAGCGACTTGCGCCGGGGCCTCGATATTCCTCTTGAAGAGGATGAAACCCCATGGACGTTCGGCACGGATAAAATCCCGCTCAGCGGCGGTCAATTCCGTTCCGGATACGCCGGTAATGAAGGCCCGCGTGCTCATAGTCGCCGATTAACCGTACCCCGCTAGGGGGTCAAGGAAACGGCCGATAATACTACGGGATAAAGCACTGACCGCCGGCGGTCTTCAGCTCGGTGCAGAACTGAACGGCTTCCTGACGGGTCCGGTACGGACCGACCATAGCGCGGTACTTCACCTTGTTGTCGGCCAGATCCACCCGCTTGATCACGGGCGAACGGGATCCCAGAGCCGACGGGAACTTACCCTGGAGCACGCGGAAGGAATCCCGCGCCGCGGATTCGGTGTCCTGGGACGATATCGAGACCATGTAGCTGGCGCCGCTCTCAGCCGCGGCCGGAGCAATCTGCGTCGGATTGGTCGCAGCCAGCCGGGTCGGCGGCGCGGACGGGTCCGGCGTACCGCCCTGCGGTGCCAGCGACATCGGCTGGTTGGCGCTGGCATTGGCCGAGGTCGGCGGATTGTGTGGCGCGGCCGGCACGGCTGCTGCCTTTGGAGCCCCGGCCGGCTTGGCTGCAGCCGCAGCCGGCGCGGACGTGCTGTCGGTCTGATCGCCCTTCACCGAAAGCGTTTTGATCTTACGCGGCTCGCTGTTGGGCATCGTGCCGTTATTGGGCGCGACGGCTGGCGGCGGCACGGTTGATGGTGAGACACTCGCAACCGGCGGAGGATTGGCGTTCGGATTGAGCGGCGGGAAGACGACGCGCGGGCCGCCGGACCTGGCGTTGACGTCGATCGGCGCTTCCTCGCGCGGCACGATCTTTTCGCCGCCATCACCGGTGACCATGCGATCCGGCACCTTGGCGGAACCGTCGGCGGGCGCCGGCACGACCTTGGTCGGCGTGTTGTCCGCCTTGATGATTGGCGGCTCGCCGCTGCGGGGCGACCCCAGATAGGTCTTGTAGGCGAAGGCGCCACCGGTTCCGACCACGGCCAGCGCAAGGATGGCCGCAACGGTGATCAACCCGCCGCGCTTCTTCTGCGGAACCTCACCCTCGAGCTCATCCTCGGGATATTCGCTCTGATAGGCGTAAGGATCGTTCGGATAGGACGGATCGCGCTGGAAATCCTGCAGACTCGCCTCGAGCTGGCCATAAAGCGCATCGTCATAGCGCGACGGATCGATCGGATCGTCGTGCTCCGGATAGGCCTGGGACTCCTGGTAGTCCGGCTCAGGCGCAGGCGGCTGTGGCGAGAAACGCTGCATCGGATGCACCGGGTTCACCGCAGGCGCGTAGCTCGGCTGCTCGGGCGCAACCGGCTGGGGCTGAACGTTGGCACGCCGCATCCAGGATGGCGGACCGGGCGGCGGTGGCGGCTCGTGATAATGATCTTCGTAGTTGTCGGGCGCATAGCTTTGCGCAGGCGGCTGATATTGCGCGGGCGCCGGGGGAGCTGGCGGCCTCGCGGCGGGCCGGCCCTGCGAACCGAATGGATCGGTCTGGCCAATCAACCGGGCGAGTTCGGCCAAGGGATCGTTTTCCGCCCCGCCATGCTGGTCGCCGGCGCGACCATAGTCATCGGAAGGATACGGTCTGTCCTGATATCGTCGATCGGCCATCGTGATGATGCGTCCCCTCCGGGAAAGCCGCCAGTTCTCGACCCGAACAGCGGCCTCCACCCACAAGGCATTCAACCAAGTCGCACTACGCAAGCGAGCCGGCTTCTGCCGGTTAGCCCCTCATATTCCCTGAAGTAGTTCGCCCCAAACTACCGCATCTCGTCCGGGGCATGGACGCCGAGAATGGCGAGGCCCGATGCCAGGACCGAGACGACGCCCTGGACCATTGCCAATCGCGCCTTTGTAAGCTGTGCATCATTATTGATAATGAAGCGTAAATAGGGCAGATCGCGCCCCTTCGTCCAAAGCGCGTGAAACTCGCTGGCTAAATCATAGAGATAAAAGGCAATTCGGTGCGGCTCATGGGCCGTGGCGGCAGCTTCCACGGTCCGCGGAAAAATTGCGAGTCGGCGCAATAAGTCGAGCTCCACCGGGTCCGACAGCCGTTCCAGCGCGCAGTCGAGCAGCCACGCGATTCGGACGTCGGTCGTCTCCGGCAGGTCTGGAAATACCTCCGCCCTTGCGTTGCGGAAGATCGAGTGGCCGCGGGCGTGGCCGTACTGGACGTAGAACACGGGGTTGTCGCGCGACTGCTCGATGACCTTGGCGAGGTCGAAATCGAGCACTGCATCGTTCTTGCGGTAGAGCATCATGAAGCGGACGGCGTCCCGACCGACTTCATCCACGACCTCACGCAAGGTGACGAAGTCACCGGCGCGCTTGGACATCTTGACCGGTTCGCCGTTGCGCAGAAGCTTTACGAGCTGGACGATCTTGACGTCGAGCGCGGCCTTGGTGGCCGTGACCGCCTTCACCGCCGCCTGCATGCGCTTGATATAGCCGCCGTGATCGGCGCCCCACACGTCGATCATGTCGGCAAAGCCGCGATCGAACTTGTTCTTGTGGTAGGCGATGTCGGACGCGAAATAAGTGTAGGAGCCGTCCGACTTCATCAGCGGACGATCGACATCATCGCCGTAAGCCGTTGCCCTGAACAGGAGCTGCTCGCGGTCTTCCCAGTCCTCGACTGGCGCGCCCTTCGGGGGCGGCAGGCGGCCCTCGTAGACATCGCCTTTCGCCCGCAGGAAATCGATGGTCGCGGCAACCTTGTTGTTACCGCCCTCGATCAGCGAGCGCTCGGAAAAGAACACGTCGTGGCGGATGTTGAGTGCGGCGAGATCACCCTTGATCTCGTCCATCATCATCGCGATCGACCTTGCGCGCACCGTCGGAAGCCATTGGGCTTCATTCAGCGAACGCAGCTTGTCGCCGTGCTCCTTCGCCAGCGCCGCGCCGACCGGCTTGAGATAGTCGCCGGGATAGAGGCCCTCGGGGATCGGGCCGATGTCCTCGCCCAGCGCCTCGCGATACCTGAGGAATGCCGAGCGTGCGAGCACGTCGACCTGCGCGCCGGCGTCATTGATGTAGTACTCGCGGGTGACGTCGTGGCCGGCGAAATCGAGCAGGCTTGCCAGCGCATCGCCGAACACGGCGCCGCGGCAATGGCCGACATGCATCGGCCCGGTCGGGTTTGCCGAGACGTATTCGACATTGACCTTCCCGCGCCCGCTCAGGCGACCGTAGCTGTCGCCCTCGCGCAGCAATGTGCGCAGCGCTTCGGCCCAGGCGGACGGCCTGAGCGACAGGTTGATGAAACCTGGTCCGGCCACATCGACCTTGGCGATCAACGCATCCGCACGCAGACGCTCGGCGATCTGCTCGGCGAGATCGCGCGGCTTCGCCTTGGCCTCTTTCGCCAGCACCATCGCGGCATTGGTCGCCATGTCGCCATGCGACGGATCGCGCGGCGGCTCGACCACCACACGCGAGAAATCGACGCCTTCCGGCCAGTTGGCTTCCGCCGCGAGCGCTCGGCAGGCGGCGTGCACGCGCGTGAGCACGTCGGCGAAGAGATGCAGCGAGGGTGTGTCGGCCATGGCCGCCGCCTAACGCAAATCCGGGGTCGAGTCAAAGAGCCGCTGGTGCTCGGTCAGGGCGAAACGGTCGGTCATTCCGGCAATGAAATTGCCGATCCGGCGCGCCCTGCCCGCCTCATCGTCAGCCTCCGCCCCGGCCAGCCATTCCGGCGGCAGTTCGCCGGGCGAGGCCTGGTATTTCGCGAACAAGTCGAACAGGATCTGTTCCGCTTCCCCCATAACCCGCATCACCCGCTTGTGACGGTACATGTGCTGATAGAGGAAGGTCTTGATCGCCGCCTCCTCGCCCGCCATGGCCGGCGGGAACGTGATCATCGCCCGGGTCTGCTGGCGTACATCCTGGGCCGATTGCGGCTGGATCGCCGCAAGGTTGGCCTTCGCCTCGGCGAAGACGGCGCCGATCAGATGAGAAATGAGCTCACGGACGAGCTCCGCGCCGCGCCTGACATCCTCCAGGTTTGGATAGTGCGCACCGATCTCGGTGATAATCTCGGCCATCAGCGAAATCGCCTTGAGATCATCAACCCCAAACAGCCCTGCGCGCAGGCCGTCGTCGATGTCATGGGCGTCATAGGCAATGTCGTCGGCGATTGCCGCGACCTGCGCCTCCAGCGAGGCAAAGCTCCAGAGCTCCAAATCGTACGTCTTGACGTAGTCGGCGATGCCGACGGGAACGCCATGCTCGCGATAGCGTCCGACCGGCGCTCCGCCGCGATCGGTCAGCGGGCCGTTGTGCTTGACGATGCCCTCGAGCGACTCCCAGGTCAGGTTGAGGCCGTCGAATTCGGGATAACGGTGCTCGACCGATGTCACAACGCGCAGGGTCTGGGCGTTGTGGTCGAAGCCGCCATGGTTCTTCAGGCAGGCGTCGAGCGCCCGCTCGCCGGCGTGCCCGAAGGGCGGATGGCCAAGGTCGTGCGCGAGCGCCAGCGTCTCCGTGAGGTCCTCGTCGAGCCCGAGCTGCCGGGCCAGCGCGCGGGCGATCTGTGCGACCTCCAACGAATGGGTCAGGCGGGTACGGTAGTGGTCGCCTTCGTGGAACACGAACACCTGGGTCTTGTACTTCAGGCGGCGGAAGGCGGTGGAATGGATCACCCGGTCGCAATCCCTGCGGAACGGGCTGCGGGTGCGACTCGGCGGCTCCGCGACCAGCCGGCCGCGGCTGCGATCGGGATCGCAGGCATAGGGCGCACGGGGGGCAGCCATTCCGACGGACACGGTGAATTTAGTCCCTATCCATTTGATTCTGCGGACCCTTGCACTTAACTATGACGGACGCGGGATACCAAATGAATTGGCTATGACGCGGGACTATCGGAGTGGAACGATGACGACTGCCGTGACCATCAGCGACCGGGCCGCGCGCCGGATTGGGGAGATCCTCAAGGGCGAAGGCACCGGCGCCATGCTGCGGATCTCGGTCGAGGGCGGCGGCTGCTCGGGCTTCCAGTACAAGTTCGACATCGAGCGTGACCGCACCGACGACGATCTCGTTATCGAGCGCGACAATGCGGTCGTGCTGGTGGACTCGGCATCGCAGCCGTTCCTGGCGGGCTCCGAGGTCGACTTCGTCGACGACCTGATCGGCGCCTCCTTCCGCGTCAACAATCCCAACGCCACCGCGTCCTGCGGCTGCGGCACGAGCTTCTCGATCTAGCCCTTCTGCTTCAAGAAACGATCTGAGTTCTCATCCTGACGGCCTGTGAGGTTTTCTCGTCATTCCGGCGCGCGACGAAGTCGCGAGTCCGGAGTCGATCGGCCGCATGGCCGCGCAATGGATTCCGGGCTCCCGCTTCCGCGCGCGCCCCCATTGCACACTCGCGCAATGTGGAATGAGGAAGGGAGAGAGCGAAGCCCCTGCGCTCAGTCCCTCATCCTGAGGAGGCCGCGAAAGCGGCCGTCTCGAAGGATGACCACACCTGAGAGCCGGGCTTCATGGTTCGCACGACGATGCATCGCCCGGCGATGCGCTTCGCGCTCCTCACCTTGAGGTACCAGTAAGACTAGCCCAAATCAAAATCTGAAAAACAACCCCATGCAAAGTAGCCGTCAAGCCACGATGCATTTCTGACTTTACGAAACCCGTTTGACACGTCGGGCAAATCAGGGGCAATCTGTGATCGTCGCCAGAGCCGCAAAGTCGGGTGCGGCTAGCTGATGACTCGGCGTGCTGAGACCGGTTCAGGCACGTGGGCCGAGAGCACGAACAGCGCGTATCGTGGTCAAGCTCACTTTCGTCCATTCCCTCGTCAACTATGTGCAGCGTCTCACCGCGTCCCTGCAATAGCCGCACTGTGTTTCGATCAAACCGCTGGAATTGCCATTCTCCAAATCTGATGGGCTTGATCGGCGCCAAGCCGGAGCAGTGCAATTCGCGCCGATTGATCGCGATAGCCGCCGGCGACAAGAACGAGGTCGCCTTCGGCGCGCACCGCGATGGGTTTCGCTTTCGCTCTACCCATCCTACGGGCTGCGAACCAGTCGCCAAAAGCCATGCAGCCTCGAAAGGAAAAGGGCCGTCACCACATAGGTTTTCAGTGCCATAATCCCATCTCCGCCCGCCCTACCGGCGCTTGCTCACCGAGGCGTGGAGCGACCGTCAGCTTCCTTGCGCAGCCAAGCTTGATACGTCTCGACGAGCCCAGTGCCGAACATTTGCGCCACCCTTTTCACCTTGGCCACCGTGTCATCGCAAATGTCTTGGAAGCGGCCGAATTCGTGCGTCCGTTGGACCTCATCATGCGCAGCGCGAAGCTTGTCGCGAAGTGCGAGAATGACGGGCTGTCCGGTCTTGGCAAGATGTTGAACGATCTCTTCCGTACAGATCGGTATATCAAGAATGGAAGGCAGTTCTCGCGTCCTCTGCAACGAGCATCGTGTTCCATTCATCGTAGGGGTTGAGACCCAGATGGTAGATGAGAAATTCGCCGGCGTCGCCGTTCCAGCAATTGTCATGAAGGAGCCACAACGCGCGCAAATGAAGATTGTCGTACCCATCCGCCGAAGCCTTGGCCCGGAGCTGATGAATGCGTGCGTCGACTGCCTTGCGGCCTTGCTCGATCATCCTCGCCACATCGTCATGCGTGACGCGAAGATTACTGGGATGATCCGGCTTTGCGCCAATCCTGGCGAAAAACGCCGCGTATTCTGGATCATCCCATAATTCGGGCGGAACAACATGTTTCCCTGGCTCAGGCGGGCGTCGTCGTCCAAAACCTAAAATGGCCATGTCTGCGCTCCCATCGAACGTCACCGGCCAGCGGAACATGACCGACATTACCTGCCGGTAAAGGTGAGCAGGCGATGGACACAGTGCGGTTAACGATCAGTCACACTTTTCGATCGCATTGAGACCGCAAACGAGCCGAAAGCCGCCTGACCGACAGCCATGGCGCCATGGGCGTAGTGCACGTATGGGAGAAAGCCCGGCATCGGCGCCTCCGGCGTGTGCAAGGCCGCTACATCATAGCGCCACGGCGAACGAATAGTGCCCATCTTCATCGGCCGCGGCGCGCCACTTAGATTAAAGGACTCGCCAAAGACATCCGGAGATGTCGGTGGATACGGAGATGATCCATGAAACTCGCGCATGTCGCAGTTTTCGTCATCTACCTCACGGTCACGAGACGACGAATATGGTACGCGCTGTCGCAAGCGACATGTGGCTCGCTTGAATTTGGTGGCGCGCGCCATCTCTCCGACTAGCCTCCTCCCAGTCTAAGCGCACGATCGGCGCGTAGGAACGCCAAAAATGAGATAGAAAGGGACCGGCGGATTTATCCCGCCTTCTCGAGGCCACCGCGACCAAAACCATGGTCGCCACTGGCTCAGCCATCGGTGGCGAACGGATGTGAATGGCTTCACACGAGGTGCGCGCCTTGCTGTGGTAGCATCGTCTGTGCTGCGCAACCAAAGCGCCGCAATACGGGCCGCAGAGAAGTGGTAGTGCGATTACTACGCGGGGCATGATCGGAGCGCTTGTGGCGACTCCTGGGGCCGCTGAGACATGTTTTCTTTGCACCTGCGGTACAAAATTGACTATCGGCGCGGGAGTACGTGACATGACGGACAGAGTGCTGACGACCGGTTGGGCCGCGCCGCTGACGGAATTCGCGGCTGATTGTGCGCTCGACCTCATCGCCCTGATGAAGGCAGCGGTGATTGGAGATGAGACCAAGATCACGCCCGCGATGCGCGCGGCGTGGCGGACGCATCTCATGATGTATTATCCGATGCTGGCCCCAGAAGACCAACTCTGGTTTGCGAACGCCCCGGCGACGCTGGCGGCAATCCAGCAGGGGTGGGCTTACCTGCCGGCGGCGGAACAAGACATGTGCCGCCATGCATGGGCCAGCATGCTGCCGGCATTGCTGCAGTTCGCTTCCCCAGTCTGGGCGGCGCCGGTTGCACCCGCCACGCCGGCGGCTCCGCCATCGACCAGTCAGGCCGCAATCGACGAGCTCAATCGGCGCCGGGCCGTCGACCAGACAGGCTTCAGCGCGGGACTTACAAGTTTCCAGGGTACCCTCGACCTTATGAGGACCTGGCAAAGGTAGCGGCGGATCGACCGAGCACGAAGATGGTCGTGGCCGGTCAGGCAAGGCGAGGAACGCATGGCACGCCAACCCGCACTTGATGCCGTTCCGCTGGTCAGGGCGATCGTCGCGCGCGACAACGCTGCGATCATGCGTCTGTTGCCCGGCATCAATCTCGATGAACCGGGAGGTCGGCCGATCGATACTGCAATTGCGGGTCCCGACCTCGCGCCGCGTCTCGTCGGGATTGCGTTCGTTGCGAACATGTGCCGCATGCAGGGAGACCTCGTCACGGCGCGAGCGCTTGCCGAGGCGATCGTGGATACCATGAGCGCACCGCAAGTCGAGGAATTCCTACATGCGGGTCAATCGCAGGCATCGGTTCCGCAACTCTGGACCGACACGGTTGAGCTTCTCGCCAGCTGCTGGCTGGAAACTGGTCACTACCAACGCCTGGTCAAACGCGCCGATGTGATCGCGGCGGCGCTCGCGTCGTGGGGGCAGAATGACCGCGTGCCGGCAGTTCGTCTCGCTGAGGCCGAGGCGCTCATGTTGGCCGGCGAGTATGAGGCCGCTAAACAGCTCCTTGAGGCAATCGATCCCGATGCGCTACTCAAGACGGATCGGCTCACATACGTTCGTCTCGCCTCCAAGCTCGCCCGTATGCTGTGCCGGCCGGATGTGCCTGTGGGCGACACGCCCAGCGATGTCGATCTTGTTGCCAAGGCAGGCTTTCCGCCGTCGGTCAACGCCGTGCTCGAGGAGGTCACGGGAAGGGCGGGCGCGGATTACGACCAGCTCAAGGCGGAGTACGGCATGCCAGCGGTCCCGCCCGACCTCGATGCAATCGAGATGGCGGCGAAGAACCTGCCATTGTCCGGGAGCCCGCACGCAGCGCTGAACGCGCTGGACGATGGCATCGCGGCTCTGCTTGTCGGGCGCGGTAAGGACGATCCGGAGGCCTATCGGACCATATTGCGCGCGCTGACGATTGCGATTGCCGAAGCAGACGCTCTGGAGTTCTGGGAGCACAGCGTCGACCTGCGCTGGCGCAGGGTGATTGCGTTGCGTCGTCTCGGCGACCTGAGCGGCGCGCTCGCGACGACTGGCGAGATACGCGTTCTGATCGATCGGCGACGTCTTGGCATTGCCGACCCGCGGCTGCGCGCCGCGCTTGCCGTCTATATCCCTCACCTCGCCGTCGTCACCGCGGAGCTTGCGACCGCGATCGGTCAGACCACCGGGCTCGCGCTGTTTGCAGCGGCGGAATCGGCCAAATCGCGCATCATTGCGGAGAGCCGCGAACGCGTCCGGCGGGCCGATCTCGTGTGGGGTTCGACCGATGCGCAATTGCTTGACCGTGTTTGCATCCGGCTCGCTACTTCTCCACGGGCCCACTACTTGAGTTTTCTGGTCGATGACGGCGTCACGTATCTCACCCTCGTCTCGGCCGGCGGCAAGGTGCGCGGCGCCACCGCTCGGATCGGGCGCACGACGATCACCGATTGCGCCGCGGAGTTGCGCCTCATGGTCGAAGGCCGACCGGCCGACCCGGACGGCAACGGTCGCGTGGCGCCGATGAGCCCGATGCTGCTGTCCCGCCGTAGCTTCTACCCGATAATCGCGAAGGCTTCACCGGTTCTTGCGCCGATCGGAGATTGGCTTGCTGCCGGCGAGCTCAAGCCGGATGACGTGATCATCTATGCGCCCGACGAGGCGCTGTTTAATCTGCCGCTGACCATGCTGTGCGTCGGAGATCGTTCGATGCACGAAATGTTCGATCTTACCTGCGTGCCTTCGGCGCGTTTGCTCGTCGACCTGCAGAACGCTCGGGTGGGCGCCGGCTTCGACCGCGCGTTCGCTGCGGTTGTTCCGCACCAGGGTGACGGCGATTCGGCGCTCGCGAGCCTGAGCTGCGACGCGCGCTGGCTGGTGGAGAACATCGGTGGCGACCTCGTGCTTGGCGCCGACGCAACGCTCGAGCGCGTGCAATCGGCGAAGCTGGCGGGATCGATCGTACATTTCTCGACGCATGGGGTGTTCGATGACGCACGGCCTCTCTTCCGCTCCGGACTACAGCTGGCGAAAACCGGGCTACCGAACCCTCAGAGCGTAGATGCGCTGCTCACCCCCGAGTTCATGGCGCAACTGTCGCTTGCCGACGCGCATGTCACGCTACGCGCCTGCGTGTCTGGCCTGGCGACGCAGATTACCTCGCGCGAGCCGCTTGGCGCGATCCACGGCCTGTTCAGTGCCGGTGCCGCTAGCGTGCTGGCGGCCGCCTGGAATGTGGACATGCGGGCAGCCGGAGAATGGATGCTTGCCTTCTATCGTGCCTGGGCCTCGCCCGGCGTGACACCGGCGCGGGCGCAGAGGCTCGCAATCAACGCGATGAAGCGCGCGGGCCGGGATCATCCGTTCGAGTGGGCGCCGTTCGTGCTATACGGCGTCTCGTTGTGACAGCGCAGTTGGAGAGGAACATGGCTCAATCCGAATTGACCTTGCAGATTGCAGCGCTGAGCGACAACGAGGCGATTGCTGTCGTCTCCGCACTCGAGGGGCTACTGCGCGAAGGTGCGCCCCGCGTGCCGTCCGACAGAGCGATCGAAAGCGAGTTGCGTGGGCTCGCCGCCAATCTCGGCGTTGCCGTGCCGGATGCTCCTGCAGCCTATTCGGGGGCCGAGGGTGGCGCGCAGTCGCGCGCGCTGCTCGCCGCGCTGGCCGAATTGAAGGATACTGCTGCGCTTGTGCGCTATGCGATCGAGAACCGCAGCCAGATGCAGGATGCTGGGTTCCTTTCAGCGCCGATCGTCATGGGGCTGGTCTGGCTCGTCTGCACGAGCGGCTTCAAGCTCAAGATCGGCTTGTTCGAATGGAGGAAGGACGGTATCTCCGGCCACGATCAGGCTGCGCTGCTCAAATCCCTGCTGCCTGGTGTTGTGAAGACTTGGCTCAAACAGAAATAGGATGCCGGCGGCTTCCACGCCGAGAAGGGTTTTTACGAAAAGCTGACGCGCAAAGCGCTTACAAGAGACTCGCCATCGCACAAACAGAGAGTTTCCTGCGCGAGATGGCACGTGTGTCAATCGGCCTTCAAATTTGATCGCGGAAGATAAGCAGACCAGGGTCAAGCAGCCCTGCCGAGGTCTGCGAATGACCGATTCCGTTGAAAAAGGGCGGCAGTAATCCGATGTATTGGCGTCAGCGGCGATGCGGCCGAGCGGCTGTGTCGGC
>NZ_JBANAZ010000111.1:0-21457 GCF_059803455.1 Bradyrhizobium sp. UFLA05-108
CCGCCGCAGACGACGTCGCCGAGCACGTCGTATGACACGTAATCGATGTCCTCGTAGGCGCCGTTCTCTTCGAGGAAGTTGATCGAGGTGATGACGCCACGGCCGGCGCACCCGACACCCGGCTCCGGACCGCCGGATTCGACGCAGCGAATATCCTTGTAGCCGACCTTCAAGACGTCCTCGATCTCGAGGTCCTCGACGCTGCCGGCGCTCGCCGCGAGACTCAAGATCGTGTCCTGCGCCTTGGCGTGCAGGATCAGACGGGTCGAGTCCGCCTTCGGGTCGCAGCCGACGATCAGGATCTTGTGACCCAGCTCGGCCAGGGCTGCGAGCGTATTCTGCGACGTCGTCGACTTGCCGATGCCACCCTTGCCGTAAAACGCAATTTGTCTCAGTGAAGACATGATGCTCTCCATCAACCGATTGCCAATTTGTCGCGCGGGACTTACGCGAGTTTGTTTCTTTTCTCAGAAACGTGGGCACACGGGCGTCGGGAAGGAGAACATCGCTCGCCATAAGCGCCGGCGTGGCCTCAGCCCCCACTCGCAGTTGCTGCATTTAAGTAGCAACTGGCGTGCCATTCGCCGCGCGTGCGTTAAGCGTTTGCCCATGCTTGGAATTGATCGACAGACCTGACCGACCGGCACGGTGCTTATGTTGTTCTGTCAGAAACAGGACAAGGATCCCAGCGGGCCGATGCTTATGGCGTACAAGCTATGCCTGACACCCGCGGGAAATCAGGTTCTTTGGGCGAGACTGGGATGCCCCGAATGAAAGCGTCGCCATTGGCTTACCGCGGCCAAGCTGCCATCGAGGAGATTCTGTGCAAAAGAAGCCGCACCGAGTGGCGAGCGAGCGAAGCAGGCGCCTGCCAGCATGGAAGCGACCTCAGAAGGTGCCTTCCGCCAGTAAAATGTTCGTAGCCAAACGAAGCGTCGGCACGCCGTTGACATCGAAAGCGTTCGCTTCTCTCACTGATCGGTAAGTTACGTTCCGAGATCCGCTCGACCTACCGATTCCGCTGAATGATTCACGTTGCCTACAAACGACGAAACTCACAGATCCGCGGCATAGGCTTCAAAGCAGCTGCCGTACAACCGCACAATACCGCAAGTACTTGGTAACTGTTGCTGATCAGCGTCAGAAGCAAACTCCATTCACGTAATTCTGTCCATCTCTATCGCAAGACAACCGGGATTGGCATGAGGGCAGATTCGTTCATTCAGCGCCTGACTTCTTCCGCGCGAGTGCAACGAGACATCCGCGCAATCGCCGATGCTATGCATCGGCGTCCCTGTGGCCCGAGATGGCCGATGGCACCTTCTCCCGCAAGCGGAACGCAAGGAGACGCTAACTCCGCGTGAGCACGATGACGAGCCGGTCGACGCGGCGGCCGTTCTTGAGGTGGGACTCGACGATCTCGTCAATATCTTCAGGAGTCCTCGGACGATACCAGATGCCGTCAGGATAGACGACCATCAGAGGACCGGAGCTGCAAAAGCCGAGACAGTCAGCTGCGGTGAAGCCGATATCGGTCAGCCCTCTCGCCTCGATCGCTTTGCTGAGCCGTTCCCACAACGGTCGAGCGCCCGCCGCCCCGCAGCTGCCGTGCGGATGGTCAGGTGGACGCTGAGTGTGGCAGGCAAAAACGTGATGCCGGTAGAGCTGCGGGACTTCGAACTCGTTCATGCTGTCGCTCATGCTTATGTTACCGCAATGCATTGATCGTCAAGAGTGGTGAGCTCACCCGCGCTGGAACTCTCGGCAGCGATGTCCCAATCGCGGGGGATGATCGGCCACTCGAAATATGGCTTGATGCCACCTCCAGGACTGAAGTGCTTAAAGCATTGTTCGGTTAGATCGCTCATTGTGTCTTTCTTATAATTGGCTCATTTCGGCGCGGCGATTTTGAGCACGAGTGTGTCGATCACTGGTCTGGCTAACGCGGCATAGATCCTCCGATGATGTTGGATGCGGCTCTTGCCTGCACAAGCTTTAGACGATTTGTGCCCACAGTCGTGTCCGGTGCCCGACCAGATTGGTCACGATCACATCCTACCCTCGGAATCACTTCGCAGATCAGGGCCTCAATTGCCGGTCCGGCCATCACCATATCGCTCACTTCGCTGTTCACGAACACTTTCATGCAAGCACTAAACCAACTGTGGTGAGGGCCATTGGAGGGGTTTCCCGACGCCCGATGCCAATCTGATGTCTGCCCTTGGACGAGGCTGCGAAGGGACTGTCGCGGAGACAACAAGAACATGTCGATTGCCGACATCATCTCCCGTTGCGGCGTCGACCAATCCCCGGCCGCAGCCATCGAGGGCCACGAACGCGATCGATTGTCCAGACTGGATCTCAAAGATCACGTCATCGCGGCCACACTTGAGTAGCTTCTGCCGATATTGAGCCCAGCCCCGGCACGCGGGACAAGCGTTGATTACTCGATCTTCGCGTCCTCGAGTACCACGGTCACGACGATCTTAAATGGCGGACTTTCACCGGCCGCATCGTCATTTGCACGTCTTCTCTGCTGCATTTCTCCGCTGTTCAGTAGATCGCCGCGCCCGCGCCTACATTGATTGAAGCATCTTTCATGGTCTCGACAATGAATTCGATCTGGCTATCAGTGAGATGCGTATGAAATGGCAGTGTCACGGCGCGATCGGCAATCTTTTCCGTCACCGGCAGATCGCCGCGGCGATAGCCGAGATCGAAATAGTGCCGTTGCAGGTGCAGGGGACAGCTGTAGGCTGCAGCTTCGACCTGCTCCACGCATAGATCTTCGACGATAGCGTCGCGGCTGGAGCGCGTGAAACGCGTCCCGAGATGGACAACATAGAGAAACCAGTTCACTTCGGTCACATCGGGCTCGACATAGGGCGGCTTGATGCCTTCAAACGACTGCATGTGTGTCGTGTAAAGCTGTTCGATCAAGCGGCGCCGCTCCAGGATCTCATCGATGCGACTAAGCTGCGTAAGCCCCAGCGCAGCGGAGAGATCGCTCATCCCGGCCTGATATGGTGCAGCCGAGCCGACGGTAACGGAAGCACGCTCATCCATCCGATGCGACCGGTGACGGCGCAGCGCCACTGCAAGGTCGATATCATTGGTCACCACTATGCCGCCCTCGCCGCAGGTCAGAAGCGAGGGCTGGGCGAAGTCAAACACGGCGACATCGCCAAAGGTGCCGACCAGTTGGCCTTTATAACGAGAGCCGATGGCCTCAGTGGAATCTTCTAACAGCAGCAGATTGTGCCTTCTCGCGATAGCGCGCAGCTCCGACCAGGCTGCAGGATGGCCATTAACGTTGCCGGCGAGAATGGCGCGGGCTTTTGGCGTGATGCGCTCCTCGACTTTCTGCGGTGCGAGCGTCCCGGACCAATAGTCGATGTCGGCAAATACCGGCCGCGCACCCGCCAGGCTGATGGCGTGCGCAGCTTCACGATATGAATAGGGCGAGGCGATCACTTCGTCGCCAGCGGCAATGCCGCAGGCCTTCAGAGAAAGTAGAAGGCCGATGGTGCCGCTTGCTACCGCAACAGCATAATTCCGCCCGAGATAGGCGGCAAATGCTGCCTCGAATTGTTCGGTGAGCGGGCCGTTAGAGAGCCGCGGCGAGCGCAACACGCGATCTACTGCCGCGATTTCGGCCAGGGTAATGTCAGGGTCCGAAAATGGAATCAACGATTCCAGTCTTGTTGGCCCCGGCTCTTCGTTGGCCTTTGCAACGCAGCCATTGGCTTGGGTTGGTCGGGTCACGGCTCGACCGTCCGCTTGGCCAGCACAATGCCGGTCGCCCGTGTCGGATCGTCCGTGATCCGCGCACAACGATCAGCACTATCGAGCAAATGCAGGTCGAATTGCCCGGCACTGCGAAAAGGTGTTTCGGTGAAGTCGGAGGAGCCGCAGCGGACCCAGTCGAGATGCGGGTACCTCTTTCGCAGCGTCGCAGAGGCTTGAGCAGCATCATCGAATGACGCGAGCGTCTGCTCGATGTCCGCAATTTCGTCTGCTCCCAAAGCCATCGAGCGGGTCCTTATTGCCAAAACACGCGTTCCGGATCGGTGTTCAAGAGATCGGTAACCGATGCCAGGCGCTGGTGCGTCGAGTGCAGCTTCCAGACGCCATGCTTGTGATCCTTTCGGAACAGCTGCCAGCTGGCGCTTGCCCCGTCGTGGTGCAGCATGGCCACGTCAATTATGCCGCCCTTAACGTCAATGTTGCGTGAGCAGCATGGACTTTCAATCAAGTAGCCGCCGGCAACGCCGGTGATGTTCGCCGAGACATAACGATAGCGTTCTCTCGACTTAAGCGCGCGCTCGATTCGCCTGCGATCGATGTCGTTAGGGTGCGCGGGTAGCCCTGGATTTATGCCTAAGGCGGCGTGCATCGCGTCGATATCCTAGATCAGCCCAATTTCTCTTTCGAGGCAGCCGACCACCAACCGCTCACCGAACTCAACGAGATAGATCGGCAGGTTTGCTTCCGTGTGCCGCCCGACTTGGACAATCTCGCCGATGTCACCGAGGCTGACCAGGACTTCTTGCGCTGGAGCATTGGGGAAGGACCCATCATTGATCAGGTCGAACATCGCCTTGACGCGTTGGCCGCGCTGATATTTTGCCGGGCTGGATTCTATCATCGTGATATTGCCTCCCGCAACGGCAGGTCCTCGACTTCGTCGCGTGGGATGACAGGATCGAGCTCCTTGCGCTTCATGCCGACCCGGTTTCCACTTTCGATGAATTCGACGCCGTAAATGTAAAAGCGCTGCAGGAAAGTGCCGATCGATACGACGTAGCCGACCTCGTCCTTTTTGGCCAGGATGTCGCCGATCTCTTTGCCGGCATAGGTGCCGTCATTGCGGATGGTGCGGTTAGCCCGCACCTTCTCTCCAAAGTCGAAGAAGGGTGGCGCCGTCAGCTCGATGATGTCATCGTCAGCAACAATATTGTTCATGCCGGAGTTCCCTTGTTCTTGTCCCAGCTACAGGGCAAGTCGCGAGCGCGCGACCTCGCGCACCAGGCTATATGGATCATCGACAAGGCCTATGAGTTCGGACGGCAAAATCCGGCTTGCTACCTCATGCCGGATACGCCAATCCGGGTCGTGGCGCAGAAGCGACAATAACTGCGCCGACAGGCGTTGAGCGACCTCCAACCGCACCAATGCGTCACGGTCATCGACCATGCTGAGCAACCATTCCTCCGGGAGGCGTCGCGCCACCGCGCGACGGACCTCCGCTTCCTCGTCGTGGGTCATTCCGCGGAGTAGCAAGGGCGTGATCCGCCGCGCAACGACAAGGCGCACGTAGTAATATTCATCCGAGGCCATCGGCAGCAGTTCGTCACCTTCAAGCAGTGTCGCGACCCACATCCTAACTTCGTGATGAGGGTCGTTGCGAACTTGCACAGCGAAGCGCTTGGGCAGACGACGGACGGCGCTACAACGTACGGTTTCATCGTGGTCGTGGAGCAACGGCGGCAGCAGAAAGACGCTGGCGAATCTCGCCGCGATCGCGCGTACCTCAAAATGCGGGTGAGCGAGGTAGGCGTCGGCGAGACCCGGATTCCGGTCGAAGAAACGGTCGATACGTCGGGCATAGCGGTCGTTGACGCAAGCATGCTTGAGTTGACAGCAGCCAGTGCGATTCAGAGCAATATGCACACAGCAGGCGCAATCGATCTGATCGCCCTGCCAATTTCTTGCCTCGTCGATGTTGTTAGTCATCTTCCTGCCCCATGCGTTCGAGCACACGCTGGAGGACCTTGGCGCCGATCTTGTCGGTGGGATCGAGCTCCAGAAGCTTTTGAACGGCTATCCGCCCTTCCTCAGTTTGACCGAGGCGCATCTGCAAATAAGCGTATCCTTTCAGTGAAAACAGAAAGAAGCGCGGCCGAATATCGTCATATCGACCGAACTCCGCATCATGGGCGCGGACAAGGTGCCAGTCGGACGAGAGATTGTTCATCTCGGCCGCCTTGCTAATGCACCGCTTGGCGACCTGAAGCGCCTCGGCGAGCTGCGCCTTGTAGAAATGGAAACGAAAGAGGCCGATCAGCACTGCCGCGTGGCCCGGGGCGAGCGCCTCGGCCTCTCGCAGATGGTTTTCGGCGACTTCATCAACGTGATAGGAGAGGCTCGCTTGCCATAGGTGGTGCTCGGCCTCGCTGGGCAGCCCAGGTCCAAGCAAGGTGCTGGTGAGGAGCGCCTCGTTGATCTCGGATTGTGGGCTGAACAGAGCATCTGGCATCGCGGGTCGCCTATTGCAATCAATCGTGCGGGCGGGAGACCTGCTTACGATCTTCCAACACGAGCCCTATACGCTTCGGCATATCGACGAAATCGATGTTCAAACCGTCGTTCGGCAGCGGACCCTCCGTGCGCTCGACCAGGCCATCCGGGACCCGCGGCTTTTCGGGCGGACTGGCACCGCAGGCAAGCCCGGAACATCCGCTCGGGCTAATCGCAAGGCAAAGGTCGCAGCCGGCGGACCCGCCGGCTTGGAGCATCATTCGGATGGCTCGCCGCACCACTCGAATATTCCCAAAGTTCATGTCCTGTCTTTCGCTCAAGCGCGCGCCTGGTAGCGCGCAAGCGAGGTGTCGACGACACAGGTGTTGTCGACTGGGCAGACCGCCACGCATTGCGGTTCGTCAAAATGGCCGATGCACTCGGTACATTTTTGAGGATCAATCATGAATGTTCCATTCTTCTCCGCGATCGCGACGTTCGGACATTCCGGCTCGCACGCCGAGCAGCTCGTGCACTGAGAGGCGATGATCTTAAACGGCATTGTTTCTGCCCTCTCTCATGCCGCGGAAATCAACGCGCCCTGGCGGATCGCAGCATCGCCGCGTTCCTCATGTTTGATGGCACCACTGCTAACCCTGCCGAGATAGGCCTTGAACCAGGCGAGCGTCGACCTATCGATAAGCTCATGCGCGTATTGATCGACTGGCTCAACGCCGGCTTTGATCAGGCCGGCTCTGGGACAGCCGCCAATCTTGGCGATGAACACCGCGTGGCAATCATTAATGGCGCGGATGACGGTCTCGAGCTTTCCATCCTCGGCATAGCCACCCTGACAATACAGATCAACGCGGCGATGGCCTATGAATTTGGTGCCGCCGCTAGAGAGCTCATAGATCTGAAATTCCTTGGCGTGACCAAAGTGCTCGTTTATCAGGCCCGAGCCTTTGGTCGCGACGGCCACCAACACCTTAATGTCGCCGAATCCATCTTGGATTTCCGCAGCGGCCGCGCGCATGACTTCTGATCTGGCTGCGCGAACTTTCTCAACTTTGTCTTGATAAGCGCTGCGACTCTCGACATCGTATTTGGTATCCATAGCCATGATCTTTTCGGTGGTGAACTCGGTACTGCGGTCTTCGCCGAGAAGTCCGACAGCATCAGCACGGCACTGTCGGCAGTGGCGCATCATGCGCATCTCACCCTCGCAGCTATCTTGCAGCGCCTTCAATTCGAGCGCCGTCGGGCTGCGCTGGCCGTTTAGACCGAACACGGTTCCGTGCTTGGGAGAAGAGATCAACGGCATGATGTTGTGCAGGAGGGCACCGCGCGACTTCACGGCCTTATTGACCTCGACGAGGTGTTGATCGTTGATCCCAGGGATCATGACCGAGTTGATCTTGCAGAGGATGCCGCGCCCAGTGAGCATCTCCAGGCCCTGGAGCTGGCGATCGGTGAGGATCTCTGCCGCTTCGACGCCGGTGTAGCGTTTGTGCTTGTAGAAGATCCAGGAATAGATCTTTGCGCCGATCTCGGGGGCAATCATATTGATTGTGATCGTGACGTGGTCGACATTGAGTTCGGCGATGGTGTCGATGTGATCGGGTACCGCAAGACCATTGGTTGACAGGCACAGCTTGAGATCCGGTGCGGCCTTGTGGACAAGCTCGAACGTCTTGAAAGTCTTTTCCGGGTTAGCGAGTGGGTCGCCGGGACCGGCGATGCCGAGCACGGTCATCTGTGGAATGGTAGAGGCGACAGTCACTACCTTCCTGGCGGCCTGCTCGGGCGTGAGCCTCTCGCTGACCACACCCGGACGCGATTCATTGGCACAATCATATTTGCGGTTGCAGTAGTTGCACTGGATGTTACAGGCTGGCGCGACCGCAACATGCATGCGCGCGTAGTGATGATGCGCGTCCTCGCTGTAGCAGGGGTGCTTTCTCACCTTCTCCCATGTCTCGGCTGGCAAATCGCCGCGGACTTTCGGCGAGTCGCATCTAGCTGTGCCGCTGCGGTTACCGGTGCCGCAGCCTTTGTGTTCGGCAAACGCCTGCGTGATCTTGCCGATCTCGATGGCACCGCGCGATGCTTCCCGTTGCGATGGGGCATCCATCTGTCAGTTTCTCCATTTAAGGTGTGAAATGCTTCCCAGGTACGGGTCTCAGCAACCGGCGTGCCACGGCAGCGGCAGGCGTCTTTCGTGTCTGCGTTCAATGAGTTAACGCGTCGAGTACCGTATTGCCGCCGCCCTGTGTTGGAAAGCTGACATGCGTTGTGATTGAAACGGCACGCAGCGGTGCGAGAAGCGATGTTGATTGAAGTATCGCCGCTCTTTTTCTTGTCTTTTGTCGGAAGGATGGCTGGTCAGATGGCTTCGAGACGCCGTGAGGGTACTTGCGCGACTTGCTGGTCACCTAACCATGCGAGAAGCGTCCGCTAATCCGCCAAAATGATCTGAATGGCACGTGCAAGCGGAATTGCGAGTGGCGTCAGGGCCTGGTCAACCAGAAAGCGGCGCTCATTCTTGGAAAGCACGTCGGGTTCGACGACCGCATAGTGGACCTCGGACGAGCGCTTTAACGCCTGTCGCGCATAGGTGCGCAGGAGCTGGTCGTTGAAGCGGCAGCCCAAAAACAGGAAGCTGCGGCCAGCGCGGCGAGCCTTCACCTCGTCGGGAATCGGCGTCTGTATATCGATTTCGGTGAGCACCTCAACATAGTCGGCGTCGGAGACCAGGAAATTTCTAGCCGGGGCGACGCCACCGTGCGGCTTATAGAGGATCGTTGTCCACTTTTTTGCCAGAGAGCAATCGACTTCGGTGCCTGCGGCGTCGTAGAAGCGGTACCAGCGATCTTCACTGAGGCCGGCGCGGGTGATTCCCTGGATCTCGCCCCAATTGCGACGGCCGGCCAACGCATTTCGCATCGCGCCATCGTACCAGCTGTCAACGATCAGTGGCAGCGGCAGCGTTCCAAGATACCGCTGTAGCTGCGTAGGCTCGATCGGCGCACTAAAGGCGTCCGCCATCATCGCTGTCAGGGTGGTGCGGTGCCTCGTGGTTTCGATATACTGTGCGGAGGCCGAGGCGTTCCCTCTCGCGCGCTTTGGCAGCGCCACCTTTGTACCGAAGAATGCCGCCAGTTCCTCCAGATTTATCGGCGCACTCGCGTTCGACAACTCAGCTAGGCCGGGCCCGAGATAGGGAACGACATTGCCGCTGCGAAGCTTCTCGGCGACCTTGCCGAGAATGGCTTCGGCAACCGACCGAATAACGAACTCGATCTGCGAAGCCGGCGCGTTCACGTCTCTTCCCTGTCGCCGCCACGTTTCTTGGCGTTGATCGTAACCGGCAAGGTTGTGTCGTTCGTCATCGGCGGCAGATCGAGCACCCAGCCATTGGCTATTCTGATCCATCCGCCCCACAGCGTCTCGTGCTCGAATTCAACGATCGGTTCTTCAAGATCCTTCTTGGGCACGTAAATCGACAGGCCGGTTTCAGGTGAACGCCGAATGATAACTTTCATGGTGTATACTCATTGCATCAAGAGGTCGATTTTGCCCGCTCCGGTCACGTAGGTGACGCCTCTCTTAGTTTCGCGATGATACTTCGTAGCACAAAAAGGACATGATCGATCTCCTCGCTGGTGGTCTCGCGGGACAGCGAGAAGCGGATCGCGCCGCGTAACGAGGCTGATGGTACATTCATCGCGCGAAGCACATGCGACGGCTCCATGGAGCCCGATGCACAGGCCGATCCGAGGGAGACAGCAACACCGGCGCTATTCAGATGATGGATAATTGCTTCACCTTCGAGATGCTCAAATGCGATATTGGAGGTGTTAGGTAGGCGGCTCTCGTTGTCGCCGAGCACGGCGCAATTGCCAAACTTCAGAACGCCATGCTCCAGCCGGTCGCGCAGCGCGGCTATTTTGCCCGCCTCGCGTTCGAGCTCCAAGGCAGCAAGTTCCGCAGCCTTACCCAGCCCAATGATCCCGGGCACGTTCTCGGTGCCCGAACGTCGGCGGCGCTCTTGCGGCCCTCCGAAGATCAGCCGCCTGAACTTGGTGTCCTTGCGCACATAGAGCGCGCCGACGCCCTTCGGACCATGCAGCTTGTGGCCGGAGAGCGACAGCATGTCGATCTCCGTGGTCTTCACGTCGATCGGAATTCGCCCCGCGGCTTGTACCGCATCAGTGTGGAACAGTGCGCCGACCGAGCGCGCCATTTTGGCGAGAAGCTCGACCGGAAAGATCGTTCCGGTCTCATTATTGGCCCACATGACGGAGACAATCGCGGTACGGGCGGATAACGCGCGGCGATAGGCATCAATGTCGAGCCGCCCGGAGCGGTCGACAGGAATTAGATGACATTTGTTGCCGCGACGGCCGAGCTCGTCTGCGAGGGACAGCACGGCCGGATGCTCCACACTCGTCGTGACGAGTTCGTCGCGTCGCTCCTGCACGGCAAGCGCCGAGAGGATCGCTGTATTATCTGATTCGGTGCCGCCCGAGGTGAAGACGACTTCATGATCAAGGGCAGCACCGATCAGCGCCTGCACGCACCTGCGCGCCTCTCTGATGCTTTCCGCGACTTCTCTGCCTACCGCATGCGTGGACGAGGCATTGCCGAATCGCTCGGAGAAAAACGGCAGCATCGCCGCGACGACGGACGGATGCGTGCGAGTCGTCGCGTTGTTATCGAGGTAGACCGGCTGCACCGTACGCCTTCTTTAGTGTCGGGCTTTGGGGGGGCCAGCGACCGGGATCAGGCGGACGAACTCGCCCAGCCGTTCGATGAGGCGCGTCTGGATGCCTTCTAGCGTCGCACTCGCGAGCTTGCAGTAGACGCAGGCGCCCGTGAGCTGAACCATGATTTTGTTACCATCGATCCCAACAAACTCGCAATCTCCGCCATCACGCTTCAAATTCGGCCGGATTTCGTCGAGCACAACGCGAACGATTTGTTCCCGTTCGGAGGGTTCATCGGCTGCCGATTGTCTCGTTCATTCGGTCTCGACAAGCATCTTCTGATATCTCTGTCGTTTCTTGGTTTACCGGCCCTAGCTGAATGACTTGCCACATGAGCAGCTCGAATTTGCGTTGGGATTGTCAAAGGTGAAGCCGGCCCCTTCCAGCGCCGCCACAAAGTCAATCGTAGTTCCGGCAAGATGCTCGTGACTATTGTTGTCGACAAACACCTTGATGCCGCCTCGCTCGATTACGGTCTCATCGGGCTTCGGCTCATCGGCAAGTCCCATCGTGTATTTGAACCCAGCGCAGCCGCCCTCTTCGACCATGATCCGCACGCCCCTCGTCCCCTGCGCTCCCGCATTGATCGCGCTCTTCATGGCATTCTCCGCGCTCTTCGTCAGATTAATCATCGCTATCACTCACCATCAGCGCCGGTCCGGGATACTTTTGGCAAGTCCCATGCCAAGGATCACACTCCTGACAATGCTCGGCTTTTGCTATTGTCGCCTGTTTGCGTTGCAAGCCATGTCGGGCTTGCGACACGAGGCTTTGCCACCTGGGAGGACCCGAGCGAGACACCGTCGTGGCCGGCGCCTCATCTCTGCCTAAGCCGCACAAACGAAGCGAAGCCTTTGACGTTCGCCGCATACGTGGGCAGACGGCAAAACATTTGCATAGGATGCAAAGTTGAGTTCACACGGTGCGACATCCGCGCCAGCACATCAGACGAGGAGGACTTCATGACATTGATCGACAACACCGTGCTTGGCCGGCTTGATAAGGAAGGCCGTTTGCTTAATGCGGTGCTGAAGGGTGGCACCAAGAAGCCCGGCCGATTCGGCTTCCGCGGCGATATCGCGTTAAGGTTCCAGGCTCAGGTCGCCGACGAAAAGCGTCCACCCGACTATTCGATCGAGCAGGTACTAACGGTCGCGGACGAGGGAGAGACCACGATCCCGGTACTGGCCGGCTACCTGCATTCCGTTGCCTATCTTGCCGATGTCGCAAAGGTGCTCGACGGCGCATTAAGCCCGAAGGGCAGCTACTTCATGTTTTGCAACAACATTGATCTATTGGCGAAATACCGCACCAAGATCGGCGACATCACATTTTGCGTTCTGCCATGTGACGAGTCGACGGTGTGGAAGGAGATGATGGATCTCGCCGGCGTCGATAAAAACGACATCAAGAAACTCGATACTGCCGGCAAGCTCGACTATCTGCTCGATGCCGCCAAGTCCGTCGACGCCTCCTATGCCGAACTCTCCTACGAGGAAGTCCTCGCCAAGATGAAGCCGGTGAAGAACCGTAACGAAAATCGCCCTGTCTGACGTTATCGCGCCAGATCTCTTCTCCTACGCGGCAAAGCCGTTTGCGTGACGGGCGCGCAAGGCGCCCCGGGTGGCAGATGGTGTAATTTCAGTTCATCACTGAAGACGGCTCGCTGGAGAGCGGGCTGACTACTACGAAGCCCATTACCGTCAAGGTTTTGCCGCGCTAATGAATCCCCACCGCGAAGAAGCAGGAGAAGACAGGTTGAAGCTCCAGCGCGCCTGCCGTTGGAGGGAGTCTATTCCAGTTGGTGGCCTCGGCAGACCCGCCCGACTTCGTGCTGTGATCCAAGGCAGATTCCCAGATGGCGGATCTGCGCGAACGCGTTTCGCTTCAAGGATATTACCTCGTGGTCTGGTTGTAGCACCCCGCGCGGGGGAGTCAGGCGCACGGTCTGGCGCAGCTCAGGGATTGCAGAGACATATGTGGGTTGCCGAACAGGAGACAGAATTGAGATGACCACGCTGGTCAAGAACACCAACGACGGCCGCAAGCTCGAAGTCGTCGGGCTCGCAATTATGCTTGGGGGCAAGCTCGAAGCTAACGAACTCATCCAGGTCGCGAACCATCCTTACCGCCAAGCGATCCTGGCCGTAGTGCCCGAAGCTACCCATATGGCTGGCCGCGTCCCGCTGACGCGCGAGGAAGCGGAGATCGTTCTTGCAGCTTTCAAAAAGGCCGAGGCCGATATGCTCGCCAATCCGGCAGCAATCCACGAGCGGTTTCGGATTGCTGCGATGATGAAGGCATGTGAACAGGGGATCGAGTAGCCGCCGGGCTGAGGGGCCATAACTTGCTTGTCGTGCCCCCGAGGCTGGCATCAAGAATTCCAAGCGCCGAGCTCTCCGCCGCATGCCAAATCGCTCGGGCACAACCGCGATGAGTTCGGAGAAATGGCAGGACCAACTACGTCGTCGACTCGTTCTGATCCTAACGTCTGCGCCAGGAGGAACAATGCTACTCGCACTCTTGTTACGTTTTCCGGCGCTGACAGCTGCAGAAAGACCCTGACATTTTCCGCTTCGCTGCTCGCAATGGCTCGGATCAAGCAGCCGGAGCGTGGGTCTGGCAGTTGGTCGGACACACCCGGGCGCAGGCGCCGCAGCCGATGCACGCACCGTCATCGCTTAGCACCATGACCTTTTTCTCGATCTCGTCATCGTCGTCTTCGAGGTCGATCATCTCGCCCTTCTCGTTGAGGCCCTTCAGCATCATGACTTCGCGGCCGCACACCTTGTAGCAGCGGCCACAGCCGATGCACTTCTTGGGATCGATGCATACCAAAAATTCCGGCCGCCAGTCGCGACCATCTCGTGTTGCAAATGACATGGTCAGGATCCGTATGCTTTTTCCTTCGCCTTGAGATCCTCGCGCTTGCGCTCGAGCTCGTCGAAGGCATCGTGGACCTTTTGGGCAACACTCGGGATCGAGGTCCAGTTGACTGGCAGTTCCTCCGCCAGATCGTGGAGATCCATCTTTGCCCGGGTCGCCTTGGCCGAGAGCTTTTTGATTTCGGCCTTAAGTTCTTCAAGATCGCTCATTCGTTACCTCAGTAATTCGCAACTTCCGGGAACCTGCGGACCATCTCAACTGCGCTGTCGACGTATCTGTCACCTTCCGCGACGAGCTTTGAGAGACTATCAAAACCGAAGCGATGAACGTCGCGCAGCTGCTTATTTACGACAATGAGCCGGCCGCCGATCAGCACGATGCGGCCAAAGCCTTCATGGTGCATCTTCAGCATCGGCGAGATCATCACGCCGGTCGCCTTCTCAATGGACACTGCAACGGCGTTGAAGAACAATTCCAACCGCCAGATCGTGTCCGGATCGGGATCGCCAACGATCGGCAATGCACGGCGCTTTTCCCTATCGAGAACATAAGGCTCGAGCAGCTCGAGATCTTTCTTACCCTCCCAAGCGCCATGGCTGTCCTCGGCGCGCCAAATCTTGACGAGCTCTCTCACAAAGGGCGCCTCCCCCGCGGGGTCAGGCTCGCTCAATTCAGCCGCCTCTGTCATAGTCGCTTCTCTCAGTCCTCGAAATCAAACGATCGTTCGTGGGCCTTGGCGAGTACCTTGCGTAGCCAGGGTGGCGGCGAGCCTTTCAAGACACCTTCGAGCTTGATACAGAGATCGTCGATCGCTTCAGGCTCGCTTACCTTCATCGGATGGATGTTGTTTGCGACGACGCGCGCAGCGCCGGAGCCGCCGATCGCTGCAACGTAGAGAATGGCGCAGTCTTTGATGGCTTCAATCTTCGGCGCGAGCTTGTCCTCATTACCGTCCTCACTCAAGTCGCCATCGAACTGAATAGCTTCGATCAGGCGATGCCCTTCGGGCTTGACATCATAGATGGCAATGTTTTTAGCCCAGCCAAAATGTGCATCGACGCGCTTCAGATCCTGGGTGGCGAATGCGACTTTCATCTGAGTAATTCCTCTATTCGCGTCAGTTCAGCTGCGACGGATCGACATGCAGATCCGCATCGGCGTTCCGCCAGGTTTCCGGCGTCGGCTGACGGTTGTCCTCGCGGTCAGTAATGATCAGATTGGCGAGGTCAAAGATCAGCTCGCGCGTGCCACGATAGCCAACCGTCATCTGGTGGCCCGCGCCGAGGCGATCGAACATCGGAAAGCCGGCACGGAAGAATGGAATGTTCAGCCGTGCTGCTGCTTGGCGGCCGTGCGAATGAGAGATCAGGAGATCGCAGTCATACGCCTTGGCACGCTGCTCCAGATCTTCGAGATCCCCGATGAGGACCTCTCGAGCCTTGACGCGTTCGAGCACCGGAGAGGCCGTCGTCGTAACCGCCGCGGTCACCTGCGCGCCCATCTCATAGAGCATACTGGAGATATCGAACAAGAGGTCCGGTTCGGCCCCAATGGCGAGCTTTCGACCGCCGATATGGAAATGCGCATCCAGCATGGCGTCCGCGAGCTGGCCACGCTGGCGGCGATATTTTGCAGGCACCGGTTTGTCACTGATCTTGCTCAGGAAAGTGATGAATTCATCATTGGGGACGAGGCCACAGAGCCGCTCGAACAGCCGGAACGGCACGCCCGTCCTCGCCTGCATCGCCTCGGCCGCGCGCCTCATCTGCGCTCCGATCCCGATCGTCCAGCCCGCCTGCCCCATGGTGGCGATCTCGTCGACCCCGATCCCGCCGATCGTGGTTGGTGTGAACTCATCGGGAATGTGACCATCGAGCGAACCCGCAATATCCGGCAGAAAGGACGCGCTTAGCCCAAAGTCCTCAAAGATTGTCCGCAGTTCGTCAAGATCGCCGGGGGTAAGATGGCAGCCAGGCAAGACATTGATGCGCGAGCAGTCACGCGGCGCAACCGCGTCGGCAGGCTCGACAAGCACGTCGATCATTCGCGCCACGGTCTTTTCCCAGCCATCCTGAAATGCGTCCTTGAAATCCGGTGTCGAAACGTAGACGAGCGGAACTTTTTCGAGCTGCGGATGCTTCCGTCGAACAAGACGAATGAACGCCTCGACGTCGTCGCCCTTGGTCTCGGTAACACCGGTCGAATTGATTCCAATAATTTCGGGCTTGGTGCGGTTGTAGATATTGAGAATCGCCTGCTCAACATTCTCATACCCGCCGAGCACGGTGGCAACCTCGCTCATCGCCGTGGTCTGCAGCGGCACCGCCTCCTTGAAATGGCGGACAAACAGGGTCAAGCCGAAGGACGTGCAGCCCTGAGAGCCGTGCAAGAGCGGCATTGCGCCCCGAACGCCCAGGAAGGCGAAAGAGCCGCCGATCGGCTGGCTCATCTTAAGCGGATTGATCGAGCAGGCCTTATTGGAATTGGTAACGATAGCCATGGCCAGGAACCTGCTTCGCATCCTACTCCGCCGCCTGCTGCATGGGCGCAGGCTGGGCCGCGGTAATATCCTCGATGGCTTGCTTGCGGGCGCCGCAGATGCCGGAAGCCTCGGTGTGCTGCGCGACGTCGTGGATCGCAGTCAAGCCGTGAAGGACAACGCCATCCTTGATGACGCCGAGATCGACGCGACGGAAGGCTCTCTTGGCGCGAGCGGCCTTTTCGGCGCGGCCCCGATTCGGAGCAACATCGGCGGTCGCCACATCCACCTGCAAAGGCGCCTTACTTTGCCAATTAATGTCGGGATCATCCCACGGCGCGGGCTTTCGGAGCTGATCCCATATCGGGTTGTAGAGCGCCTTGTCGATCTCTTCCATCAACTTCACGATTCCGAGATACCCCATATAGGCGTGGCAGCGCTCCTGATTGATGTCGAGCCATGGCGTCGCAGCCTTCAGGGCGACAAACTGCGACTTGCCACCGGAGAGCATGATGTCCGCTTTTGCTTCCTTGAGCATCTTGTACATTTCACGCGGCCTCAGATCCTCGATCATGTGGGCATCATGGCCCATCAATCTATGGATGCGCTCCTTGTCTTCCGTGGTCGATTTTTTCACTGAAGTGCCAACGATCTCGAGCCCCACCTCCTGCAAAGCTGAGACGACCGACCAGGATTTCACGCCGCCAGTGAACAGCAGCACCTTCTTGCCGGTAAGGCGTGGCTTGAAGCGCTCGATTGCAGCCGTGGCCTTTGCCTCCTCGCGTGCAATTACGGCGTCGGTTCGTTCCATCAACTCGGTCGGCGCGCCGCGC
This sequence comes from Bradyrhizobium sp. UFLA05-108, assembly GCF_059803455.1. NCBI lineage: Bacteria > Pseudomonadati > Pseudomonadota > Alphaproteobacteria > Hyphomicrobiales > Nitrobacteraceae > Bradyrhizobium > Bradyrhizobium sp. UFLA05-108. The sequence goes on from NZ_JBANAZ010000111.1 coordinate 17,208, forward strand.
TCGATCAGCAGGCGCGCGATCTGGCGCAAAGATTCGCTCGAGTCCTGGATGCCATAGAATGATCCTTCAAAGAAGGGGATGCCGTAACGATCCCTCATCTTGCTCGCGACATTGATCAAGGACTTCGAGCACACCATCATCGCGGCGCGAGCCCGATGTGAGCAGGCAACCTCGCGATATTTGCCATCGCCGGAGATGCAGGACAGGATGCGAATACCGAGTTCGTCGAGCAGTGGCTTGATCTGCCAGAGTTCGCCGGATAGGTTGAATTCGCCGATGAGATTGATGTCGTAGGGCGTGGTGGAGTCGGGCTCCTGCGTGCCGATCACGTATTCCAACAGAGCTTCGCCGGCGAGCTTGTTGCCAAGATTCTTCGAACCAACAAACCCCGGCGAATTGACAGGAATGACGGGCTTGCTGAATTTCGTCGCGGCGGACTTGCAGACCGCATTGATATCGTCACCGATCATGGCCGGCACGCAAGTCTGGTAGACAAAGATCGCCGAGGGATCATACTTCTCAATGATTTCCTTTATGGCTTTGTATAGCCGCTTCTCGCCACCGAACACGACGTCAATCTCATGCATGTCCGTCGTGAAGCTCCTGCGCCAGAGATCACAGCCTGAGGAGACGGAGCCGCGATTGTCCCAGGAATTTCCTTCGCACGCGATCGGGCCATGAACGAGATGGGCTACGTCGGTAAATGGCTGCAGCGCAATCTTGGCGCCATCAAAAGCGCAACCTCCGGCGGCCCCGCCCGGCTGCAGCTGCTTGGTGCAGCCTTTCTTGCGGGCAGCCTCCGATTTGTTGGCGTTCTTGACGCAGTCCGCCTGGTCGAAGACGTTCTGGATTGTGGACGACAGCGTAGTCACGGTTTTCTCCTTGCGCGGACGTTTTCCGGTCAGCACGGACGATGGCCCGACTGGTGTTTACATCCCCACCTCACAGCCGCGACAAGCGGCTATGAGGCGGGCACTCGCCCGCATCAGCGGATAATGTCGAAGCTGTAGTCGGTTTTACCCACCGCGTTGGTATTCCTGTCGATCTCCTCAAAGATCCGATCAAGTATCTTCACGAGCACATTCAATCCCCCCTGATAGCCCCACACCGGATAGCGGTGATGATGGTGCCGATCGAACACGGGGAAGCCGATGCGGATCAGCGGTGTTCCGGTATCGCGCTCCAGGTACTTCCCGTAGGTGTTGCCGATCAGAAAATCGACTGGCTCGGTGAACAGCAGCGAACGCATGTGCCAGAGGTCCTTACCAGGATAGGCGTGGCAGTCTTTGCCGAACTGCGAACTGGCAAATAGCGCCTGCATCTTCCCTTCCCAGGCCTTGTTGCCGTTGGTTGACAGGACGTGGGTTGGTTCGGCCCCGAGCTCGAGCAGGAAGGCAGCCAGGCCATAGCAAAGGTCCGGATCGCCATAGATTGCGAACTTCTTACCGTGGATGTGTGCGCTGGAGTCTGCCATGGCGTCGACCAGACGACCGCGCTCCCGCTCCAGGACCTCTGGGATTTCCTTGCCAGTAATACGCGACAGCGTCATTAGGAAGTCATCGGTCGCGCTGACGCCGACCGGATGGTTAAACGCAACGACCTGCTGGCCATGCCCCTCGATGAACGGTAGCGTTTTCTCCGTGCAATATTGCTGCATGGAGATGGTCGCCCTTGCGTGGATGGCGTCCGCGGTGTCCTTCAGTGTCGTGCCACCGTCATACATGCGGAACTCACCATCAGTGGGCGTGTCGAACACGTCACTGTTGTCCGCCAGGATCGTGTACCCAATCCCCATCAATTCGAAGATCCGCTTTATCTCGCGGATGTTGCCTACGGTGTAACCGTCGAAGCCGCCGATGAAGTTGATCTTCTCGTTCGGCTCGCGCTCGAGCTTGGGCTCAGATCCGGATTTGCCGTCCCAGAAATGTTCGATGATGCCTTTCAAAGCGTTATCATAGCCGGTGACATGGCTACCGACGAAGGCGGGCGTATGAGCAAAGGGAACGTCGAACTCAGCCGGCACCGACCCCTTTTCCTTCGACGTCTTGATGAATGCGTTGAGATCGTCGCCAATCACTTCCGCCATGCAGGTGGTAGAAACCGCGATCATCTTCGGTTTGTACATATTGTAGCTGTTGGCTAGCCCGTCGATCATGTTATTGAGGCCACCGAATACGGCGGCGTCTTCGGTCATGGACGAGGAAACACAGGAGGTCGGCTCCTTGAAGTGCCGCGACAAGTGGCTCCGATAGTAGGCGACGCAGCCCTGTGAACCGTGCACGAAAGGCAACGTGCTCTCGAAGCCGACTGAGGCAAACACCGCACCTAGCGGCTGGCAGGCCTTGGCCGGATTGATGGTCAGTTCCTCACGCGCGAAGTTCTTCTCGCGATATTCGGGGGTTTTGGCCCATTCGCGGATACGCGCGACCTCGGCGGGATCATGCGCATTCTCAAAGAGCGCTCGTTTGTTGGCCAGCATCTGCTGGTATTCCGGACCTCGGAACAGCTCGAAATGATCGAGCACGTTTTCGGCATTCTGGGGCATCATGGCGTCCTTGTTGGATTCGTGTTCGATCTGTGGCCCGGCTCGCTTATTCCGCCGCCATAAGGCTCGGACGCGGAGCGCCCTTCCACGGCGCCTTGGTCTTCTTCCAGATCGGGGAATTGATTGCCATGTCCATGTCGCGGGCGAAGATCGCGAACCCATCGTAGCCATGATAAGGACCCGAATAGTCCCACGAGTGCATTTGCCGGAACGGCACGCCCATCTTCTGGAACACGTACTTCTCCTTGATGCCGGAACCAACGAGGTCGGGCTGAATCTTTTCGACAAAGCGCTCGAATTCGTAGCCAGTGACGTCGTCATATATCAATGTGCCGTCCTTGACGTAATGTTGGGCGGTGCGCTGATAATCGTCGTTGTGACCGAATTCGTAGCCGGTCCCGATAACTTCCATACCAAGATCTTCATAGGCACCAATTACGTGCCGAGGGCGCAAACCACCAACGAACAGCATCACGGATTTGCCTGTTAGGCGCGGTCGATACTTGGCGACGACGGCATCCATCAGCGGCTGGTACTTCGCGATGACGCTTTCGGCGCCCTCCTTGATCTTGTCGTCGAAGAAGCTCGCGATCTTGCGCAGCGACTCCGCGATCTTAGATGGGCCGAAGAAATTGTACTCGCACCACGGAATGCCGAACTTCTCCTCCATGTGGCGAGAGATGTAGTTCATCGAGCGATAGCAGTGCAGGATGTTCAGCTTCGCCTTTGGCGTCGCCTCAAGCTCGGCGAGACTGCCGTCGCCTGACCATTGCGCAATCACGCGCAAGCCCATCTCCTCCAAGAGAATGCGAGAGGACCAGGCGTCGCCGCCGATGTTATAGTCGCCGATGATGGCAACGTCATAGGGCGTTGGGTCGAATCGCCGCTCTGTCTCAGGGTTGATTTTGTCGAAAATCCAGTCGCGTACCGCGTCGTTGGCGATGTGGTGCCCGAGCGACTGAGACACGCCGCGGAAACCTTCGCAGCGCACCGGCACGATAGTCTTGCCGTTATACTCCTTCGACTTTACTCTCGACACCGCCTCAATGTCATCGCCAATCAGACCGATCGGGCATTCCGACTGGATGGTGATTCCGCGGTTGAGCGGAAATAGATCCTGGATCTCGTCGATGACCTTGGTGAGCTTCTTGTCGCCGCCGAAGACAATGTCCTTCTCCTGGAAGTCCGAGGTGAACTGCATAGTCCCAAAGGTGTCGATGCCGGTGATGCCGACATAATAATTGCGCCGCGATCCCCAGGAATACTGGCCGCAGCCGACCGGACCATGGCTGATGTGGATCATGTCCTTAATCGGACCCCACACCACGCCCTTGGAGCCGGCATAGGCACAGCCTCGAATGGTCATCACGCCAGGGATCGATTTGAGATTCGATTTGACACCGCAGTCGGACTTACCAGCCTCGTGCACATTAAGGTGCTTGGCACGCCGTTTGGCGGTCTTATCAGGGTAGACTTTCAAGACTTCGCTAATCAGATCCTTGTTGCGGGCCTTAATCTCTGCAACGCTCTTGGTGGATGCCAAGCTCATACGAATATCCCTTCGAATTGTCCTGTGCGCGTTAGGGGCCGACGTTTTCTCGACGCACGGCCGAATGTGAGGTCCGCGTTACGCCGACAGCGCGGCGAGCTCGGAAGCAGTCTTGCCGACCTGACTTTCGTCGATCGGCTTCATGATACCGTGCTC